>USPH01000205.1 GCA_900556515.1 uncultured Collinsella sp. | reverse complement strand
GCCTCCGCCGACGCCGCCGCCTCCGCCGCCCGAGAAGCCGCCGCCACCGCCGCCGCTCGAGCTATCGGAACTCGAAGCCAGCTCACGGATGCTCTCGTGATACACGTCATCGAACGAATCGAGCGGGGACTGGTTTCCGTAGTGATGGTAGTACCACCAGTAGCAGGGATAATTGTCGTAGAAACCGTCGGCCTCGCGCACCTCGGGAGGAACAGCCTCGGCAAGCTGACGCAGGACTTCCTTCGAAACGCCAAGCGCCGCACCCATCACCAGAAGTTTATTCCATAGGACCAAATCGCCGGGGACGGCTTCCTTTAGACGCGTGAAGTCCTCGAGCCAATGCTTAAGCGCCTTGCAGCGAGCCGCCACCTCGGCGCCCTCCGGCGTAAAGCGGCGGAAGGTGCAGCTCAGGACAAAGCCCACAATCGTGACGGGGATCGAGATCATAGCGGCACCGACGTTGGCGTCCGCAAAGTCGGTATAGAACAGAGAGCCCAAAATGCCAAAGACAATGATGATGCCGAGAACCAAGCCGGCAACCAGGGCGACGGTGCCGTCCGAGGCGATAAGCTCGCGCGCCTCCAGCTTGCCCTTAACCGTGCTCTGATAGTCCTCGAGCTTGTCGCCAACAGATGTGGTGCGCTCGCTAGCGTATTCCTCCAGCTCGCTAAACGTGCGCGAACGGACTCCGTCCTTATCGGGCTTAACGCCAGCGAAGAAGACCTTGAGTACGTCGCGGTCGATGCCGTCCTTCTTGGCAGCCTTCCAGGCCTCGTCGGTCACTGTGATGCGATACGTCTGCTCCTCTTTTTCGCGACGGAGCAGACCCTTCTTCTTGGTCTCGGTCGCTTCTTCCAGCTTGATCACGCGGTCGTCGGTCAGCTTCATCAGCGTGGCGATATATGCCTGATCGGGCACGTCGTTCCAGCTCATAAGAGTTGCAAGCACCGCGGGATGATCGGCGGAGGGCACATCGCGGAAGTACTCGTCCTGGAAGAGCGGCTTGGGCTTGGGCCTGCGCAGCTTGAGCATCACGATTACACCGGTATAGGCAACCGCCACAACAACACACATCACGGCAATCGCGCCGGCAACCGCACGCGCGTGCTCACGGCGGGCGTTAGCTTCGTCGGCCCATTCCTTCTCTTCGCTCAGGATCGTTGACATGCGCTCTTCGCCCGAGGCGGCAAGCTGCGGCACCCAGTCGCTGGGGAAGGCGATGCGTGCCTCGGCAAACTCACCCTCGTGCACGCACGGAATGGTGTAGGTGACCATGGGTTCGTCCGCATCGAGCGATACGTCGCCCGTCAGCGGGCCGTGGCCCCATGCGCGGAAGTTATCGCCCTTGACGGCCGCCGTCCCGGCAGCGGCATTTGCGAAGTACACTTCCATCTCGACATCGTCGGAATCCGCAGACCAGCCGTCACCCACGAACTTCCAGTAGAGCTCGGCGGTATCGGCCCAGTTCATAACCGCACCGGTCATGGTGTAGCTCACGTAATAGATCGCGCTGTCGCCGCTCTCGTGAGGGCTGAACACCTTAATCCTTACGCCGTCACCGGTCTGCTCGACCGTATAGACGCCAGAGTCGCCCTTGTTCGCGCTATCGACTTTGTTAAACGCGGTGTCCTCTTCCTCGACACTCTGCACATCGACGCCCGCCGTGCCGCCCTGCTGGTTGGCTCCCGTATTGATCTCCCAAAACACGCCGTTGATGTCGTCATCGAAATCAAACTGGCGCCCCTCTACAACGGTCAGCGATCCATCGGCCTCGACCGTGGCACCGATATAGGTTTGGGTCATGGAGTAGCCGTCGGCGTGCGCGGCGGCAGGCAGCAGCAACAACGCAAGCGCAACGAGCGCGCAGACGGAAGCGAATCGCGCAAACAGGTGGCGCTGCCGGCTGACTTTGGCGGCGAGGGTGTTCATAGGCACATCCTTTATCTGTGATATCAACAGCGTTATTGTCCCACGTTTGCGAGCGTACGACACGACCGTCTAGGTAAGCGGGGCGTCAATTGGGACAAAAGTCACGCCCGCGCCCGGCAGCTAGTCATTGGGGACGTTCTTAAATGACTAGTCATTAGGGACACCCTTGGCATGGCCAGCGCCAGCAATAGATACCACTTCATAGCTCCATCACAGGTGTAGCGGCTTTGTGTGGGCGCGGCACGCGTTGATTGAGCCGCCAACCGAGGGGCATAAAGCAGTTGAGCGAAAACGGTTTGCCCCTTTGCCGTTCGCTTGAGGATCATGTCCCCCTTTTCCGCGGAGACCCCGGTAGTTGCGAAGAGCTGCCGGGGTTTCTGTCGTTTGAGGGGTTGGGCTGGCGGGTGGCGATCGAGCTGTCGAGCCGGTGGTCCGGCACGCGCAACGCGCGGCCTCGGCAACTTGCAGGCCACGGCAGCGTCTCCCCCACCGCGCCCCGCGCTATACTCGTCCGCATGGATATCAACGCACGCAACATAACAACGCCCGCTGTGGCCACATCGACGGCGCCCAACAGCAAGCTCGCCCCCGCCCTCGCGCCCGTCGTGGGCCGCTTCGCCCCGTCGCCCTCGGGCCGCATGCACCTGGGCAACGTGTTCAGCTGCCTGTGCGCATGGCTTTCGGCCCGCAGCCAAGGCGGCAGCATCGTGTTGCGCATCGAGGACCTAGACGATCGCTGCAAGCGCCCGGAACTTGCCGCTCAACTGATTGACGACCTGGCCTGGCTAGGGCTCGAGTGGGACGAAGGCCCCTACTACCAGCACGATCGCCTTGACCTGTACGAGAGCGCCTTGCACCAGCTACAAGACGCCGACCTCACCTATCCCTGCTTTTGCACGCGCGCCGAGCTCCACGCCGCGAGCGCGCCGCATGCCAGCGACGGCACACCCATCTACCGCGGCGCCTGCCGAGGCCTTTCTGCCGAGGAGGTTGCCCGCCGCAGCATCCTGCGTGCTCCGGCCACGCGCCTGCGCGTGCCCGCCGTCGACGACCTCGCAGACGATGTGGTCGAATTCGTTGACCGCACGTACGGAGCCCAATGCGAGGCACTCGCCACCGAGTGCGGCGACTTTTTGGTGCGCCGCAGCGACGGCGTGTTTGCCTATCAGCTGGCCGTGGTGGTCGACGACGCTGCCATGGGCGTCACCGAGATCGTACGCGGATGCGACCTGCTTGGTTCCACGTCGCGCCAGATCTATCTGCAACATCTGCTGGGACTGCCCACACCGCACTACGCACATATTCCGCTGCTCATGTCACCGGACGGCCGCCGCCTTTCCAAGCGCGACCGCGACCTAGACCTGGGCGAGCTCCGTACCCGCTTTGGCACACCCGAGGCACTGCTGGGCTGGCTCGCCGGGCAAACGGGCATCGCACCGGACACCACGCCGCGTTCTGCCGAGCAGCTGGTCGAGCACTTTAGCTGGGATGTCATCCGCGCGCATCGCGAGAACATCACTGTAACTGTCTCT
>USPH01000204.1 GCA_900556515.1 uncultured Collinsella sp. | reverse complement strand
GTGCTATATCACGCTTGACGGAACGCCGAGCGGCTCAGATGCCGCTGCGGTGCCGTTCCAGTCCATTATGGCCAACGCGCTCGACGTGCTGGGTATCCCGCACACGAAGTAGGGGGTTACAATCTTTGGGGCGTGGTTTGTTGTCCCATATGAGGGGTGTTCACATGCCCTGCACCACGCATGCGCGGCGCTGGGATACAATACGCCGATAGCATTATTAGGTTTACAGGGGAGCTGCAATGATAGAGATCGCCGTCAACAACCTCGCGGCCGCAACAGGGGCCCGAACCGTGACGGGAGAAGCCGATCGGGTATGCCGCGGGTGCGTTATCGACTCGCGCCAGGTCGAGGAAGGGACGATTTTCGTCGCCTTTCCCGGTGAAAACGTCGACGGCAATGATTTTGCTTCCCGTGCCGTCCAGTCGGGTGCCGGCGCCGTCGTGATGACGCGTGAGCCCGAGGCCGAGCTGGTCTCGCTGGCACAGGACAAGGGCTGTGCCATCTTGCTGACCGATGATCCCGAGGAGTTTCTGCTGCGTTTGGCGCACGCGTATCGCCTGGAGCTTGGCTGCCTGGTCGTTGGCATTACCGGTTCCATCGGCAAGACGACGACCAAGGACGTGCTCGCCGCCGTGCTCGCCAAGCGCTATCGCGTTTGGGCCACCAAGGGCAATTTCAATAACCTGATCGGCATGCCGCTCACGGTGCTTTCCGCTCCGGCCGATACCGAGGTTCTGGTGCTCGAGATGGGCATGAACCATTTCCACGAGATTGAGCGCCTGTCCCAGTCCGCCAATCCCAACCTTGCCATCGTGAGCAAGATCGGTACCTCTCATATCGGCATTTTGGGCAGCCGCGAGAACATCGCCCGCGCTAAGGCCGAGATTGTCCAGGGTATGTGCGCCGCCGGCGACTATTTGCCGCTGCTGGTTTTGGGCGGCGAGGACGACTTTACGCCATTCATTCGCGATACGTTCGCCCAGCCTGCTGGTATCGACGTGATGCTGGCCGGCGTCTCGGACGATGATGAGGTCCGTGCCCGCGACGTTCGTGTTGATGACGAGGGCCGTCCGGTCTTTACGCTCGATTTTGGCCAGGGTGAGACGATCGATACCATGCTTGCCATCCCCGGCGTGCAGTCCGTTCCTAATGCCGTTAAGGCCGCCGCGGTTGCCTATCGCCTGGGTGTGACGCCCGAGCAGATCGATGCTGCCTTTAGGGGCCTCACGATCACCGGTCACCGCCAGGAGATCAAGCGCGCCAAGAGCGGTGCACGCATCATCGATGACTCCTATAACGCCAGCGCCGAATCGATGGCAGCCGGTCTCGATCTGCTGTGCTCGCTTTCGTGTACGGGGTCTCGCATGGCGATCCTGGGCGAGATGGGCGAGATGGGCGATGAGGCTCCTCGCATGCATGAGCTCGTGGGCGCCTATGCCGCCGCCAAGAAGCTCGACATGCTGGCGTGCGTGGGTGGTGAGCTAGCCCAGCTTATGGCCGATGCTGCACGCATGATGGGCATGGACGAGGACCGCATCCAGGTGTTCTCCGATTATCAGCAGGTGCTCGACCGCATGGGCGGCGCGCTTGAAAAACATGATGTTGTACTGGTCAAGGGTTCCCGCTTTGTTGAGCTCGACCGCTTTGTGGAAGGTGTGTGCTAGCCCATGTTCGGCAATCCCTCGTATCCAACGTATCAGGCTTTTTTGGGGCTTGGCATCGCCGCCGCCATTGCGCTGCTGCTCATGCCGTGGTGGATCAAGCTGCTCAAGGTCGAGGGTATCGGCCAGCAGGTTCGTGCCGACGGCCCCAAGCGTCATTTGGTTAAGCAGGGAACGCCCACCATGGGTGGCGTTGTCATCCTCGTCGCGATCTCGCTGACCTGCCTGCTGATGGGCAAGCTCACCACCGAGCTCGTGCTCGTGCTGCTCGCCACGCTGGCGACCGGCGTGCTGGGTCTGATCGACGACCTGACCTCCGTTACGCATGGGCGCTCGCTCGGTCTGACGCCTCATGCCAAGATGATCGGCCTAACCATTATCTGTGTCACCTTTACGGTACTTGCCGTCAACTGGTGCGGCGTCGCCCCCGAGATTCGTTTTCCCGGCGGCCTGACGATTGACCTCGGTGTTCTTTCGACCACCATCTGCGGCCTTTCGTTCCCGTGGCTCTATATTGTCTTTTGCTGGCTGATGATTGCCGGTCTTTCTAATGCCGTGAACCTGACCGATGGCCTTGACGGTCTTGCTGGCGGCACCTCCATGATCGCCATGCTCGCCATGGCTGCCATGGCGTTTTTGCACGGAGACGTGAACCTGTCCATCTTCTGCACCGCGTGTGCCGGTGCCTGCCTGGGCTTTCTGTGGTTCAACTGCTATCCGGCGAGCATCTTTATGGGTGATACCGGCTCGCTTGCTCTGGGCGCCGCGTTTGCCTGTACGTCCATCATGACTAACACCGAGGTCGTCTCCCTCATCATCGGCGGCCTATTTATCGTTGAGACTCTGTCGGTCATGATTCAGGTTGTCTACTTCCACTTTACGCACAAGCGCGTCTTCCTTATGGCGCCCATCCATCATCATTTCGAAAAGAAGGGTTGGGCCGAGACCAAGGTCGTCATCCGTTTTTGGATTATCGCTGCGGCATTTGGTGCCGTTGGCCTTGCTCTGTTCTTCCAGTTGGGATAGTGGTCTTTCATGCCTCTTGCTGATGTCTTTAGCCTGCTCGTTTTGGGTCAGGGCAAATCCGGTCTCGATGTCGCCCGCTGGGCGCTGGCACATCCCGAGCGCGTAAGCGCCGTTACCGTGTATGGCGGCGGCACCTCTGAGCCCAATGACGCCACGCGTGCGCTCGAGGCTGCTGGTGCGTCGTTTGTCTATGGGACCGAACAGGTCGAGGGCGCCTATGACGTATGCGTGACGTGCCCGGGCATCTCGGAGTTCTCGGGCTTCTTTAAGGCCGGGCGCGAGCATGCCGCCCAGATTATGGGTGAGCCAGAGTTTGCCTATCGCCTGTCGCCCGATAACTGGATTGCCATCACGGGCACCAACGGCAAGACGACTACCACGTCGCTGACCGATTATCTGCTCAAGGCTGCCGGCGAGGCCAGCGTAGCTGTCGGCAACATCGGCGAGCCGCCGGTCAACGAGATTGACGGCCGAGCCCACAACGAGTGGTTTGTGGCTGAGCTCTCGAGCTATCAGATTGCTACGACCACCGAGCTCCACCCTCGTGTGGCGGTGCTGCTCAACATCACTCCCGACCACTTGGGCTGGCATAAGAGCCATAAGAACTATGCGCTTGCCAAGATCAAACTGTTTGACAATATGGTCGATGACGATCTGGCGGTTGTCGACGTCGAAGACGCCGGCATTCACGAGTTCGATGAGTACATCTACACGCCGGGTCGTCGCATCTGCAAGGTTGCCTTTGACGCTGTCTCTTATACACATCTGACGCTGCCGACGAAGCTAGAA
>USPH01000203.1 GCA_900556515.1 uncultured Collinsella sp. | reverse complement strand
TACGAGATCTGCGCATGTCTCGTGGGCTCGGAGATGTGTATAAGAGACAGGCCCCCATTGCACCAAATGGCAGAGAGGCGGCGTTTGCCCAGATAAAACCTGCCAAAATTAACCTGTCCCATTGTGGCAGGTTGGTCGTAGTTATTACGTGGCGGTCGAGGTCGACCGTATAGGCCGCGCCTTGTTTGGCTAAAGTACAATCATCTGTGTTTAACTCGCCCGCAGCTGCACGACGTGGGCGATGGCCAAAAAGGAAAACCACATGGGATTCATGTCAAAGCTGCTGTCCTTTGGATCCGATAAGGACCTTAAGCGCTACTACAAGATCGTCGACCAGATCAACGGTCTTGAGCCCCAGTTTGAGAAGATGACCGAGGAGGAGCTCCGCGGCCAGACCGATAAGTTCCGCGAGCGTTACGCCAACGGCGAGTCGCTCGACGACATGCTCCCCGAGGCCTTTGCCACCGTGCGTGAGGCTTCCAAGCGCACCATGGGTATGCGCCACTTTGACGTGCAGCTCATTGGCGCCATGGCACTGCACGAGGGCCACATCGCCGAGATGAAGACCGGCGAAGGTAAGACCCTCGTCTCCACCTTGGCCGGCTATCTCAACGCTATTGCCGGCAAGGGCGTGCACGTCGTTACTGTCAATGATTATCTTGCCAAGCGTGACTCCGAGTGGATGGGCCGCATCTATAAGTACCTGGGTATGACCGTCGGTCTGCTCCAGAACAACATGCCGCTCGAGCTCAAGCGCCCGGCCTACCAGGCCGACGTCACCTACGGCACCAACTCCGAGTTCGGCTTTGATTACCTGCGCGACAACATGGTTACCCGTCCCGAGCAGCGCGTGCAGCGCGGCCACAACTACGCCATCGTCGACGAGGTTGACTCCATCCTGATCGATGAGGCCCGCACCCCGCTGATCATCTCGGGCGCTGGCACCAAGTCCGCCAGTACCTACAAGGACTTCGCGCGTGCCGTGCGTGGCCTTGAGCGCGGCGAGGACGTGTCGCACGACATGCTCACCGCTACCGAGGACGTGGAGCCCACGGGCGACTATGTCATGGACGAGGCCAAGCACACCATTGCCGCCACCGAGCGCGGCCTTAAGAAAATCGAGCGCCGCCTGGGTATCGATGACATCTATGCCGATCTCTCCGGCCAGCTGGTCAACCACCTGCAGCAGGCGCTGAAGGCCCAGTACATGTTCCACCGCGATAAGCAGTACGTGGTCACCAACGGCGAGGTCAAGATCGTCGACGAGTTCACCGGCCGCATTATGGAAGGCCGCCGTTACTCCGAGGGCCTGCACCAGGCCATTGAGGCCAAAGAGGGCGTGCTCGTACGCGAGGAGAACCAGACCCTGGCCACCATCACCCTGCAGAACTACTTCCGTCTGTATGACAAGCTCTCCGGCATGACCGGCACGGCACTTACCGAGGATGCTGAGTTCCGCGAGATCTACAAGCTGCCCGTCGAGGTCATCCCCTCCAACAAGCCCGTGCAGCGCGTGGACCACGAGGACCTGGTGTACCGCACCATTCAGGCTAAATACAACGCCGTTGCCGACGACGTTGAGCGTCGTCACGCCAAGGGGCAACCGGTCCTGGTGGGCACCGTCTCCATCGAGAGCTCCGAGAAGCTGTCCGCCGCCCTTACCAAGCGCGGCATCGCGCACGAGGTCCTCAACGCCAAGCATCACGAGCGCGAGGCTCATATCGTTGCCCAGGCCGGACGCTACGGCGCCGTGACCATCGCTACTAACATGGCCGGTCGTGGTACCGACATCCTGCTGGGCGGCAACCCCGACGAGCTGGTGCGCGAGCGCTTGGAGTACGAGGGCCTGACCATGGAGGACGTGACGCCCGAGCAGCTCGAGCAGTTTAACGCCGAGGCCAAGGAGACCTGCAAGGCCGAGCGCGAGCGCGTGCTTGCCGCCGGCGGCCTGACCGTTATCGGAACCGAGCGCCACGAGTCCCGTCGTATCGACAACCAGCTGCGCGGCCGCTCCGGTCGTCAGGGCGATCCGGGCGAGACCCAGTTCTACCTGTCGCTCGAGGACGACCTCATGCGCCTGTTCGGCGGCGACAAGATGGACCGCGTCTCCAAGATGATGGTCACGGCCGACATGGGCGACGACATGCCCATCCAGCACAAGATCATCTCCAAGGCCGTCGAGAGCGCCCAGCACAAGGTCGAGAGCATCAACTTCTCCATGCGTAAGAGCGTCCTTGAGTACGACGACGTTATGAACAAGCAGCGTCAGGTGATTTACGCCGAGCGCAACAAGATTCTGGACGGCAAGGACCTGACCGACCACATTACCGAGGTCATGCACGACACCGTGTACCGCTGCGTGCAGGAGTTCTGCACCAAGGACAGCCACGAGGGCGAGCGCGACCTGGACGGCCTGCGCAAATGGGTCGTGGAGCTGACCGGCCACATCGATACGCCGAAGTTCCCCGACGAGGATTATGAGGCCCTGGCTGCCGATGTCCTGGCTTACGTAGAGAAGTGCTACAACATGAAGGCCGAGCGCTTGGGCGAGGACCTGATGCGTGAGCTCAACACCCAGGTTATGCTGCGCGTCATCGACATCCGCTGGATGAACTACCTGCAGGAGATGGACTACCTTAAGACCGGTATCGGCCTGCGCGGCTTTGGCCAGCGCGACCCGCTGGTCGAGTACAAGACCGAGGCCTACAGCGCGTTCCAGATGCTCGTCGACACCATGTACGAGGATTACCTGCGCACCGTCTTGCGCATCGAGATCAAGGCTGCCCCGCGTGCCGTGGAGCACAAGGAGGAGCCCGCGCTCGAGGGCGCCCAGTTCTCGGGTCCTGCCGAGGTCGATGGCGACAACGGCGATTCCGTGCTTCGTAAGCAGGCACAGGTGCAGGCCCGCACGGCTGTCCAGGGTGGACCGGCTGCCGTCAACAATGGTGGCAAGGTGACCACCTATCGCAAGTCCGAGAGCGACGATCCGTACGTCAACGTCGGCCGCAACGATCCGTGCCCCTGCGGTAGCGGTAAGAAGTTTAAGCACTGCCACGGCAGGAATCGTTAATGGCAGAGGCTTTAGAGGTAACGCCCGCCGAGCTGGACGCGTTTGCGGACCGGCTCGGCGAGGTTGAGTCGTATCTCCATCTGGACGAGAAGCGCACCCGCGTGACCGAGCTCGAAGCCAAAAGCGTGGCTCCCGGCTTTTGGGATGACGCCGACGCCGCTCGCGCCACCATGGAGGAGATCGCGCGCGCCAAGGAAGATATCGCTGCCGTGGACACCGCGCGCGGCGAGCTTTCCGATGCCCGCGCCGCGCTGGAGCTTGCCGAGGAGATGGGGGATGACCCCGATGCCGCCGCATTGCGCGAGGAGGCTGCCGCTACGGCAGAACGCCTGGCCCGCGCTATCGACGAGCTCGAGCTTTCGAGCTGGTTTACCGGTGAGTTCGATCACGGCGACGCGATTGTGACCCTGTCTCTTATACACATCTGACGCTG
>USPH01000202.1 GCA_900556515.1 uncultured Collinsella sp. | reverse complement strand
ATGTGTATAAGAGACAGAGCAGGCGAACCTCGACCGCGAGGTCACGGTTGTGGGCAACTACGACCACCTTGAGGTTTGGGATCGCGCCGCGGCCGATGAGGACGATGACGATGAGGCCCTGCTGGACCTCTTCTTCTCGTAAGGGCAAGGCACGGGTAACGGATGGAGCGTGGGATCTTGACACAAGAATATCGGCATGAACCTGTCATGCTCGGCGAAGTGCTTGAGTCGCTGCGGCTAAAGAGCGGCTCCGTTGTCTGCGATTGCACCCTTGGCGGTGCCGGCCATTCGGTAAAGATGGCCGCGCAGGTGGGGGAGACGGGTCTTTTGCTCGGCGTCGATCAGGACGACATGGCCCTCGAGGCCGCTGGCGCCCGTCTGGACCGCGAGGTTCCCGGCGTTCCGCACCAGCTGCTGAAGGGCAACTTCGGCGACTTGGACGAGCTGCTTTGCTCGGCCGAGGTGCCCGGGGTCGATGGCTTCCTGTTCGATTTGGGCGTTTCGTCACCGCAACTCGATATCCCTGGCAGGGGCTTTTCGTATAACGAGGACGCCCCATTGGACATGCGGATGGATCCGGGTAATAACACCTTAAACGCAGCTGAGGTCATCAACACCTATAACGAACACGACCTCGCCCGGATTCTACGCGTCTACGGCGAAGAGAAGTTCGCCTCGCAGATCGCGCGCGAGATCGTGCGCCGCCGCGAGCAAGAACCGATCGAAACCACCGGCCAATTTGTCGAGATCATCAAGGCGGGTATCCCGGCTGCCGCTCGTCGGCATGGTGGACACCCGGCCAAGAAAAGTTTCCAGGCCATTCGCATCGAGGTCAATCACGAGCTCGATGTGCTCGAACGAGGGCTTGATGCCGCCACCAGGTGGCTCAACCCGGGCGGACGTATCTGCGTCATCTCGTATCACTCGCTCGAGGACCGTATCGTAAAGAACCACTTTAAGGAGATGAGCCAGGGGTGCACGTGTCCGCCGGAGATCCCGGTGTGCGTGTGCGGCAACGTGCCGATACTCAAGGTCATCACCCGCAAACCCTTGGTTGCCCAGCCTGATGAGGTTGAGCGCAACCCTCGGGCGAGATCAGCCAAAATCCGCGTGGCGCAGCGTCTGTAGGCGCGACCGCGCGATATTGGACCTCCCGCTCGCACCATAAACGAAGCTTAAACACACTACCAACGTACTCGGGATGGGAGGCGGCATATCATGGGCTACAACACTTCAAGCGCAGCACTCGCCTATGATATGAACGCCATGCCCGCCTATCGTGAGACGCCGCAGGCCCCCGTTGCTCCTCGTGAGCAGCGCACGCCGCGCTTTGATGTCTACACGGGCGCGGGCCGTCAGGCAAACCAGGCGGTAAGCCCGGTTTTCATGAGCGTTCTTAAAACGTTTTGCATCATTGCGGCTATCTTCATGACGATCGGCGTCGCCCGCGTGGCGTTTGCCGGCGTTACGGCCCAGATGCTCAACAGCAACGCCGAGCTTACCAACACGCTCGAAAAGGCGACCGATGAGAGCTCCGACCTAGAGGTCATGCATTCGGTCTATGGCGCCGACACGCGCATTCGCGACCTTGCGGGCGCTTATGGCATGGTGGAGCCCAGCGAGAGCGTTACACTTGACTTTTCGCAGGATGCAGCCGCGGGCGCCAACGCGACCGCGACCGCTCAGTAGCAAGACGGTAGCTGAGTATGACAAATGACTATCGCCGCGGTTCCGATGGGGGCCGCGGTTCTGGACGTCCCTCGTCGCGGGGACGTTCTGGTTATCAAGGAACGGGTCGGCAATCTTACAACGCCGGGCAGTCCCGTGGCAACGACCCGGCGTCGCGACTTCGCGGCTCGGGCGGCCCTCAAGTGCATAACACCAGGTCGCGCAAGAGTTCGTCGACCGAATGGCTTACAGGCGCGCCTCTGCCTCGCCGCAAAGCCGTCATGGGCTTCATCGGGCTTGGCTTGGGCTTGGGCGTCTTCCGCCTTGCCGACTATCAAATTGTCGAAGCCGATAAACTGCGCGAGCGTGCCGATGCGCGCCGCCTGCTTGCGCAGACCCTCTATGCCAAACGCGGCACCATCTACGACCGCAACGGTAACGTGCTGGCGTCGTCGGTCGAATGTCGCAACATCGCCGTGAACCCGCAGCTTGTCGAGGGTGTTGACAAGACGGTGTCGGCGCTGGTCAAGGCAACTGGAATCGATAAAAAGACCTGCCGCAAGCTCGTTGAGTCCGATGGAACCTGGGTGTATATCAAGCGCCAGGTGGACGAAGACGATGTCGCGGCGCTGGAGAAGAAGAACCTGCCCGGCGTGCTTTTTGAGCAGGCCATGAAGCGCGTATATCCATACGGCAATCTGGCATCGCAGGTGCTGGGTGTAGTGAATGTAGACAACGACGGCTTGACGGGTCTCGAAAAGCAATACAACAAGCTTCTGACCGGCACGAACGGTTCTCTTGTGCGCGAGCGCGCGAGAGACGGCAGCTATATCGCGGGCGGTGCCTATAAAAAGGTGGCTGCGGTCGACGGCGTTGATATCGTGACGACGCTCGATGTCAATATCCAGCGAGCGGCCGAGGATGCCCTGGCAGAGGCAGTTGAGAAGACTAAGGCCAAGAACGGCTCGGCGCTGGTCACCGATCCTACGACAGGCGAGATTTTGGCAGCCTGCTCGTACCCGACCTACGACCAGACCGATCTGGAGAACGCCAAGACCGAGGATATGAACCTGCGCCTGGTCACCGACGCCTACGAGCCCGGCTCGGTCTTTAAGACGCTCGTGGCGGGCGCCGGCTTCGACTTGGGCGTCGTGCGATCGAGTACGTCGTTTGAGGTGCCGGCGAGCATCAAGGTGGGTGACGATACCGTCACCGATGCCGACAAGCGCGACTATGCCATGACCATGGATGTGCGCGAGATGATGCGCCGTTCGTCCAATGTGGGCTTTGTCCTGGTGGGGCGCAAGATCGGTGCCGACGACTTTGCCGCTTATGTGGACAAGTGGGGCATCGGTCACAGCTCTGGTGTCGATTTTCCGGGCGAGAGCCTGGGCATCGTCAAGGAGCGTGACCAGTATGACGGCGCCACGCTGGGATCGATGAGCTTTGGACAGGCGCTGTCCGTCTCGCCGATTGAGATCGCACGTGCCGTGGGCGGCATCGCCAACGGCGGCGTGATGATGACCCCGCACTTCTATAAGTCCAGCAAAGGCGACGAGAAGGACTGGGGCGAAGGCGAGCGCGCGATTTCTGAGGACGCCGCATCCCAGGTGACATCGTGCATGCAGACGGTCGTGTCCGAGGGAACGGGCGTTGGCGGCGCGGTTGACGGCTATGACGTGGCGGGTAAGACCGGTACGGCCGAACGAGCCGACGAGAACGGCGGCTACCTCAAGGAGAACTACATGTCGTCCTTTATGGGCTTTGCGCCCGCACAATCGCCCAAGGTGCTGTGCTATATCTGTCTCTTATACACATCTCCGAGCCCACGAGACATGCGCAGATC
>USPH01000201.1 GCA_900556515.1 uncultured Collinsella sp. | reverse complement strand
CGAGATCTGCGCATGTCTCGTGGGCTCGGAGATGTGTATAAGAGACAGCTTGGACGACGATGCGCCAAGGGGCCCGCGTCTTCTATTTACAAAAGCTCGGCCTTAATGGCGGGACTTTCTGCGAGCTGCTCGGCTGCCTTTTCGTCGGAGCTGTCGAGTGCTGCCAGACTGCGGTAGACCCACTCGTTGACCTGGGTGTTCTTGACGCCTGCGGTCTGCATAAGGGTGCCTGCCTCGCGGATTGCTGCGAACAGATCGGCTTTGGGACCTGCGAGCTCGACCTCGATGCCGTGGTGGGCGGCCACGCCGCGGTTCTCGCTCACGTGGTCGATAAAGCTCTCGACGGTCTCAAGCTGCTGGGCGAGAGCTGCATTATCGTCGGCGTCCAGCGCAACGAGTGCGTTCGATACCGTGAGGGCGGGATGTCCGCAGGGGACAAAGCCTTCGATGACATCCATAGCTTCGGTAATGGTTGAGCCCAGGCCTGCGAGGGCATTGACGAGTTGCTGCTTGGTATCCATAACGGTCCTTTCGACGGGTCAATTTCGCTTGGCGAAAATATACGTGACGCGATCGGTAGCAAAAGTGCGAAGTGCGGCGCACATTGGGGTCTTCACAGCTCGTGCATAGAACAGCTGTCCGCTTTCAGAACGTGGTAAGATAACACTCCACAAGCGGGGCTCGCCCCGCATGTTCCTTGAAAAGTCGACGGGTGTTGGGCGCTCGTGCCCAATGCCATCCAGACTTTCCCGACATTCGGGGGCGACTGGTTTCGACACGATAGCTCTGAGAGAGGAAGCAAGCCGAGGTCTCCTCGCCTCGTTAAACAGGGGTACCGTCAAATTGAATTGACAACAACTCTTCTTTTGAGCCTATGGCTCTCGCTGCTTAGTTTATAGCGGCGCGTCAACCCGGTGATTTTCCCGACACCGGCGCGACGTCATGTTAGGGGAATGCTCCTGCGCACGTAATCGGTATGGCGCGGGCTAAGACCGAACCGGTTAGGACGCCACGAGCGTGTCGCTGCGCGCAAAGCGTCCGAGACTAAACCAGCGACTGAGCTTGGAGATGCCAATCAGGGGGCTTTCGTGGACCGGAGTTCGATTCTCCGCGCCTCCACCATAAGTAACAGGCAGGTAGATACCCATATCTACCTGCCTTTTTATTTCTTGTCCGTACCGCGTAGAATCGAACTCTATGCAGGGCGCGAGCGTTAAACAAACGCGGAGCGTTTGTAGCGAGCGGGCGAGGACGCCGACAGGCGGCCGAAGCCGGTGCGGGTTCGCGAAGCGAACACGCGGATTCTCCGCGCAAAGCCTCGACCCGATATGGATGCGATGTTATCGAATCCCAGCCTGCCATGCGCCACATCAACGGAATCCCAAACCCGCGGAGAATCGAACTCTATGCAGGGCGCGGGCGTAAAGAAAACGCCTTGGCAACGCAGACCGGGACACGCTTTCCCGATGGCAGCCCAGGCGTAAAGCACGTCCCGGAATCCGCGCTCAGACTGGGATGTAGTTTCCGGATGATGCCTCAAGCGGAAACTGCGACCCGGAATCGAGCCGTAGAGTGGGATATGCTTTCCCAATGGCAGCTCAAGCGGAAAGTACATCCCGGAATCTTCGTTCGGAATGGGATGCAGTTTCCAAATGAATGGCTAGCGGAAAGTTCGTCCCGGAATCC
The DNA here is from genome assembly GCA_900556515.1 of uncultured Collinsella sp. GTDB lineage: Bacteria > Actinomycetota > Coriobacteriia > Coriobacteriales > Coriobacteriaceae > Collinsella. Next base: position 1,835 of record USPH01000201.1, on the reverse strand, counting down.
GCGCTCAGAACGGGACGCGCTTTCCCGCCGACCGCCCCGCCCTCCTCAACTCCAAAACCTGCGCTCTCGCCATCCCAAAACTGGGTAGAAGAAGGCCAAAACGAAACAGCAGGAGGTCAATATGACTGCAGAAGATAAGGCAAAGAACGCTGGCAAGGTCGCGCTCGTCCTGGAGGGCGGTAGTTTTCGCGGGCAGTTTACCGCGGGTGTGCTCGACGTTCTCATGGAGGCTGACGTCGAGATTCCGGCTGTCTACGGTGTATCGGCCGGCGCCCTCAACGGCGTGAACTACAAGTCGCACCAGATCGGCCGTGCCAACCGCATCAACCTGGCTTTCTGCAACGACAGCCGCTTCATGGGCGCCGCATCGTTTGCGTCCACGGGCTCCATTGTGGGTTACGACTTTATCTTCAACGATGTCCAGGACCGCTTGGATCCCTTTGACAGCGAGACGTTCGACGCGAGCCCCATCGAGATGTTCGCCGTTGCGACGGACATGCTGTTTGGAACCGCCACGTATCTCCCGGTCAAAAGCGCCGTGCTCGATCTCGACGCCGTGCGCGCCTCGACTTCGTTGCCGCTGGTGACGCCTCCGGTCGAGATCGACGGGCACAAATATGTCGACGGTGGCGTTGCCGATTCGGTCCCCATCGAGCATGTGCTCGAGGAGGCGGGCTTCGACCGTGCGGTCGTCATCGTCACGCAGGACCGTTCGTATGAGAAAAAGCCCTACGAGTTTTTGCCGGCCGCGCGTGCGCGTTATGCCGACTACCCCTATCTGCTCGAGGCTATCGAGACGCGCCACGACCGTTACAACATCCAGCGCATGCACCTGTGGAAGTATGAGCGCGAGGGCCGTGCGTTGGTCGTCGCTCCGCAAAAGCCGGTCGAGGTCGGCCATGTCGAGCACGATTCGGCAAAGCTTTTGGACCTGTATGTCCAGGGCCGTCAGGAGGCAAAGCGCCTGCTCGCGGAAATTCAAGAGTTCGTTGAGCGCTAGCGACGGCAAACTCTCAAAAAATGACAACAGCTAAAGAGCTGGAAAAATCACGGCTCGTGGATGACATGTGCAGAAACTCTGGTCGGAGCCAAAATACCTGTTGACTCGTACGGCGAGCGGGGTAATATGGACGGGTTACTTGCAGAGCCCCGTGAATCTCTGTAACAACACGTACTGTACATGGAGGAGTCTAAGTGATTTCGAAATCGACTCACTACGCCAAGCAGGGCGAGGTCCAGCGCAACTGGGTTCTCGTCGACGCCGATGGTGCTGTCCTGGGCCGTCTTGCCACCCAGATCGCAATGATCCTGCGCGGTAAGAACAAGCCCCAGTTCACGCCCAACAGCGACTGCGGCGACTTCGTTGTCGTCATCAACGCCGATAAGGTCCAGCTTACCGGTAACAAGGCCGACACGAAGACCTATTATCGCCACAGCGGCTACAACGGCGGCCTCAAGGCTGAGAGCTTCCGCCAGGCTATGGAGAAGCACCCGGAGAAGGTCATCGAGCGCGCCGTTCGCGGCATGCTGCCCAAGACCACCCTCGGCCGTGCCCAGATGACCAAGCTTAAGGTCTACGCTGGTGCCGAGCATCCGCATGCTGCCCAGAACCTCACGAAGATTGAGCTGGAGGCTTAAAGATGGCTGAGAACACCGTTGTCTACCAGGGTACCGGCCGTCGTAAGAACGCCGTCGCCCGCGTCCGTCTCGTCCCCGGCACCGGCAAGGTGACCATCAACAAGCGTGACGCCGAGCAGTATTTCGGCCGTCATCAGCTCGTTGAGAACGCCCTTGCTCCCTTCCTGTCTCTTATACACATCTGACGCTGCCGACGA
>USPH01000200.1 GCA_900556515.1 uncultured Collinsella sp. | reverse complement strand
ATCTCGACCCAAAAGCTCCACGCCCGCGGCCCCTTCGCCGCCGAGGCCCTCACCACCTACAAATACAAGCTCCGAGGCACCGGCCAGGTCCGCCCCTAACGCCCGCGCAAACAAAAACCACCACAAAGGTGCCTGTCCCCTTTGTGGTGGTTTTAGGTGGCGTGGGCGGTTAGGCCTGGAAGGTATCGCGGTCGGGGGCGAAGGACTGCATGGCCGCGATGGTGCGGTCAAAGAGCTCGGGGAGCTCCCAGCCCAACATCTCGGCGCCCTGCGAAATCACGTCGCGCGAGCAGCCGGCGGCAAAGCGCTTGTCCTTGAACTTTTTCTTGAGCGACTTGGTCGTAAAGTCCATAACGCTCTTGCTCGGGCGCATGATGACGGCGGCGCCGATCAGGCCGGTGAGCTCATCGCAGGCAAACAGGATCTTTTCCATCTGCAGCTCGGGCTTAGGCAGCGAGGTGTTGAAGTCGGACGTGTGCGTCTGGATGGCGCGAATGAGCTCGGGAGACGCACCTTCTCCCTCAAGAATCTCGGCAGCATAGATGGTGTGGTTCATGGGGTCGTCCTCATGCTCCTCCCAATCCAGGTCGTGCAGCAGACCGACGATGCCCCAAAACTCCTCGTTCTCGGGGTCGAACTCGCGCGCAAAGTAGCGCATAGTGCCCTCGACCGTCTCGCCATGGGTGATGTGGAACGGGTCCTTGTTGTGCTCGTTGAGCAGTTCGAACGCGCGGTCGCGGGTGATTCCGGCGGTAAGCGGCTCTGCCATAAGAGACTCCTTGTGCTCGTGGGTATCGATAAGAATGAATACTACTAGAACAAGAAAACCACCACAAAGGTGCCTGTCCCCTTTGTGGTGGTTTTTGGCGCGGTTGGGTTAGTTGAGGGCGGCTTGGGCTAGGCGGGCTTCGGCGTCCTCCTCGGTGACGCCCAAGGCCACTGCGAACTCCTCGATGGAGCGGCGCTTGGCTTCCTTGAGTACGCGCATGTAGTAGGAGCTGGGCTTTTTATCAGCTTCCTCGGCCTGGCGAATGCGGTGCATCATGGTCTTTGCCACGCGGACCGTCTCGGGCGCGCCCAGCTTGAGCTGCTGCTTAAAGTGTGTCTCCTCAAGCGAGCTGTTGCGCTCGGTAAAGGTGTCGCACTCCAGCTCATCGTAGTGGCTCAGCAGGTGCTCTGCATCTTGCTGGGAGATAGCGGCATGCAGACGGTCGGCCTGCGCCACGGGGTACATGAGAATCGTCTGCGCATGTCCCTGCTTGGTCTCGAGCAACAACATGGGCTGCGGTGTGTCGTCCCTAAAGCCGACGACGGTGCAGACTCCCTGACCCGGATGAATGACGTGTTGACCGATTGAGAACATGCTACCTCCAACTTATACGAATTTACGTATGTTAAGAATACCACGTTGACGTGCGCAAACCATCACTTTATGCAGGAAAAGCACACAACTCCGATAGGTAAGAGTATTCGATAAATAGAACGACTTATTCATACGTTTATGCATTTCTAGAACGTGTATAAACAGCAGGCAAACCGCCAACTTTGTACCGCCGCGCAAGAGCGGTAGTCATTTTTGTGCATATGCAATATCTATTAGCTTTACCCTGCGACAGTAGTTACCGCTTGTGATAGAGTGCTACAAACTCTGGCTTTTGCCCTACGAGTGACCAAGAGCTCGGGGGCTTTAACACAAGGAGGATCTATGCCCGAGAAGATTGAAGAGCTGGTACGCGCTGCGCTTGCTGCGGCCCAGGAGGCCGGCGACCTTTCCGCATTTGAACTTGACGATTGCGCTATCGAGCGACCGGCTGATACTTCTCATGGCGAGTGGACCTCCACCATGGCCCTGAAGTCCGCCAAGCTGGCTCACTGCGCCCCGCGCAAGATCGCCGAGGCCGTCGTTGCCCATATGCCCGAGGACCCCGCGATCGAGAAGGTCGAGATCGCCGGTCCTGGCTTCATCAACTTCTACCTCTCCGTTGCCGTCAAGAACGCCATCTTTGGCGAGGCCCGCGAGAAGGGTATGGACTTCGCTAAGTCCAACGTCGGTGGCGGCCTGAAGACCCAGGTCGAGTTCGTCTCCGCCAACCCCGTCGGCCCCATGCACATCGGTCATGGACGCTGGGCCGCTCTGGGCGACTCCCTTTGTCGTGTGATGGACCACGCCGGTTACGACATCCAGCGTGAGTTCTACATCAACGACCACGGCTCTCAGATGAACACCTTCGGTAACTCCATCAGCACGCGCTATATGCAGCTTGCCGACATCATCGCCAAGCAGGGCGTGGATATCGACGAGGCTCACAAGCTTCTGATCGCCGACCGCGACGCCTTTGTTGCCGACGAGAGCGACGAGCATCCCGAGACCCATCCGTATCAGGACAACTTTGCCGAGACTCTGGGCAAGGACTCCTACGGCGGCGACTACATCATCGACGAGGCTGCCGAGTTCTGGCGCACCGACGGCGATAAGTGGGTCAACGCCGATCCGCAGGAGCGCATGGAGAGCTTCCGTGAGCGCGGCTACGTAAAGATGGTCGACAACATGCGCGACCTTTGCCACGCCGTTAACTGCGACTTCGATCGTTGGTTCTCCGAGCGCTCTCTGTACGTGAAGGACACCGAGGGCGAGACCGCCGGCACCTCCGCCGTCGACCGCGCTTTTGAGAAGCTCGACAAGATGGGCTACCTCTACACCAAGGACGGTGCCCTGTGGTTCCGCTCCACCGACTTGGGCGACGACAAGGACCGCGTCCTGATCAAGTCCGATGGCGAGTACACCTACTTCGCCTCCGACGTCGCCTATCACTGGGATAAGTTCCAGCGCGTCGACCACGTCATCGACATCTGGGGCGCCGACCACCATGGCTACATCGACCGCGTCCGCTGCGTCTGCGACGCTCTTGGCTATCCCGGCAAGTTTGAGGTTCTGCTGGGCCAGCTCGTCAACCTGCTGCGCAACGGCAAGCCCGTCCGTATGTCCAAGCGCAAGGGCACCATGGTGACCCTGCAGGAACTCGTCGACGAGGTCGGCTCTGACGCCGCCCGCTACACGCTCATCTCCAAGAGCTCCAACCAGATGGTCGACTTCGACATTGAGGCCGTCAAGAAGCGCGACAACTCCAACCCGGTGTACTACGTGCAGTACGCTCACGCTCGCGTGTGCTCCATCCTGCGTCGTGCCGCCGACGTTACCGCCGAGCAGGCCGCCGAGATGGGCATGAAGGCCGTCGCCGAGAAGGCTATTGGCGAGAACGTAGATTACTCGCTGCTGACCGACCCGACCGAGCTCGCCCTTTCGCGTAAGCTCAACGAGCTCACCGACCTCATCGCCAGCTGCGCTCGCGATCGCGCCCCGTTCCGCCTGACTCACTTTGTCGAGGAGCTCGCCGGCGACTTCCACAGCTTCTACGCCGCCTGCCAGGTCCTTCCGAGCGAGGGCCATCCCGTCGACCCCGAGCTCTCGCGCGCCCGTTTGGCCGCCTGCGACGCCGTCCGTGTGACGCTCGCCCTGGTGCTTACC
>USPH01000199.1 GCA_900556515.1 uncultured Collinsella sp. | reverse complement strand
TCTGCGCATGTCGCGTGGGCTCGGAGATGTGTATAAGAGACAGGCGGCGGCGCGAGCGTCGTGGATGCCCTTGATTGCGGCGTGTCGGGCGGTGCGGGCATCGTGCATGGCGTCGCGGGCCTCGGCGGCCGTGGCCTTGGCAGAGCGCAGTTTGGCTGCCAGGTCGGGATTGGTCTCGGCGACCGCGGCAATCGTGGGGCCGTCGAGCTCTTCTTGTGTGGGCTCGGCCAAAAAGTCGATGGCATATTGGGCGGCCACCATGGAGCCCTTGGCCAGTACCGACTCGTCAATCTTGTAGAAGCAAGAATGTTGGGCGTACGTGGCGCCAATCTGGGGGTTGCGCGTGCCAACAAAGGCGAGCACGCCCGGTACGCGGCGCAGGTACTCCGAAAAATCCTCACCCGAGAGTGTGCCGCGATAATGGCCTTGGCCGGTGGGGCCCAGGCATTTGATTACTGCCTGGCGGCAGCGCTCGCTCGAGGCGGCATCGTTTTCGACCTTGTAATTGGCGATGGTGTAGTCGGTGAGCTCTGCCTCGGCGCCCAAGGCGGCCGCGGTATGCTCCACGATGCGGCGCATGAGCTCCGGCATTTCCTCGTGGGTCGAATCTCCGTAGGTGCGCACCGTGCCGGCGAGGTAGGCCGTGCCGGCGATAACGTTGCGCGCGGTGCCGCCGTGCAGCTCGCCGACGGTAATGACGGCCGGCTCGTAGGGACTGATCTCGCGCGAAACGATGGTCTGCAGAGCGTTGACGATCTCGGCGGCAACCATAACGGCGTCGTGACCGCGCTGGGGCATGGCGCCGTGGCACGAGGTGCCGCGGACGTCGATGCGGAACCAGTCGGTATTGGCCATGCGCGGTCCGGGCTCGCAGCTCACGGTGCCGGCGTCGACCTCACTCCAGATGTGCGCGGCGTAGGCGCCATCGACGCCGTCGAGCACGCCCGTGCCGATCATGAGTTTGGCGCCCTGGCCGTTTTCCTCACTGGGCTGGAAGACGATGCGGACTTCGCCGTGGATGTCGTCGGTCATATGGCGCAGGATCTGCAGCGTGCCGAGCATCATGGCGATGTGGCAGTCGTGGCCGCAGGCGTGCATGCAGCCCTCGTTGACGCTGGCAAACTCCTCGCCGGTCTGCTCGGTGACGGGCAGGGCGTCGATATCCGCGCGCAGCAGGATGCGGCGGCGCGGCGTGCCGTCCTCGTGGTAGGCATCCGACGCGGTACCGCGAAGCGTTGCCACCAAGCCGGTCTTGAGCGGACGCTCGTAGGGGATATTCATGGCGTCGAGCTGGTTGGCGATGTCGGAGGTCGTGCGCTCCTCGGCAAGGCTCAGCTCCGGGTGCTTATGGAAGTGCCGGCGCTGCTTGATGATATAGGGTTCAAACTCGGTAGCGATATCTTTGATGGCTGCGGTGACGTCGTCAGCCGCGCGAGCCTCGGTCGCCGCCATAATCTGCTGTGCCTTGGTCTTCGTCATGGTCGATTTGCTCCTTGCTGGGTTGATCGCAAAATCGTACAGGCTCTCTCCAGTATGCCACCTGCCGCTAGGGCTGGTAAAGTTGCCGTTTGCCGCTTGGGGTTTTGTTACAAGGGCGGGGGAGTACACTCGGGGGTGTTGAATTTCCTGCCAGAGATGGGGATGCCCATGCAACATATCGATCGGATCGTTCGCTCCAAAAACGTCTTTACCGCCCAGGACGGCGTCGATACCACCCGCGAGCTGGCAATTGCCATCTCCGGCGACCGTATTGTCGCGGTCGGCGCACCCGATGACGTGATCGCCGCCGCTCCCGCCGCCACGTCGGTTATCGACTACGGCGAGCAGTTTGTCTGCCCCGGTTTCCATGACGCTCATCTGCACTTCTTCCATACCTCGGTCGGTTCCTCGCCGTACATGCTCATGGATATGGGCACGTCCGAGGCGGCGCTGGTGCAACATGCGCTCGAGTTTTCCCAGGACCTGCCCGACGACGCTTGGGTTGTGACGCAAGGTTGGCGCGACTATCGCTGGGATCCGCCCGAGCATCCTACCAAGGCGTCGCTCGATGCGGCATTCCCCGATCGTCCCTGCGTTATGTATTCGGGCGACGGGCATACGCTTTGGCTCAACAGCCGCGCACTCGAGGCGCTCGGCGTCACACGCGACAGCGAGCCGCCAGCGGGCGGCAGCTACGACAAGGATGCAAACGGCGAGCTCACGGGCATTGCTCACGAGGCGGCTGCCATGCAGCTGCTACCGCGCTGCCTTGAGTGGCTGGGCGAGGATCGCATCGCAAGCGCTTACGCCGATCAAATGAGGCGGATGGCCGAGCAGGGCATCACCTCGATATGCGATATGTCGCTCATGCCCATGCCGGGCTGCGACTTTATCCGCGACGATGTCTACGACAAGCTGCAGGCCGCCGGCAAGCTGGGCATCCGCGCCCATTTGTTTCCCACGCTGCTGGATGACCAATCGCGCTTGGAAGAGCTACAGACCCGCTACGCGAACAACGCGCTGCTCTCGGCGCCAGGCTTTAAACAGTTCTTCGACGGCGTGTCGAGCGAGCATACCGCATACCTCACTGAGCCCTATACCAACCCGCGCTTCCCGGGCGACCAGGGCCGTCTGACGGTCCCCGTCGAGCGCATGCGCAAGTTGGTTCTGGCGGCAGCCGAGCGTGGCCACACCGTGCGCATCCACGTTATCGGCGACGGTGCCATCCATGCTGCGCTCGATATCTTTGAGGAGGCGGCAGAGCTGTACGGCCTGCCCCAGCACGGTCATAACACGCTCGAGCATCTGGAGAACCTCTTGCCCGAGGATATCGATCGCCTGCGCAAGCTCAACGTGGTCGCCTCGAGCCAGCCCTGCCACATCACGCTCGATCCGGGTGGCCCAGAGCGCGACCTTGGCCTGGAGCGAAGCCGAATCATGTGGCCGTTCGCAACCTATAAGCAGCGCGGCATCCGCCAAGCCTTCGGTACTGACAGCCCTATCACGCCCGTTACCAGCATGAACGTGCTCTACACGGCCATCACGCGCCAGGACCCCAAAAGCCACTGGCCCGAGGGCGGCTGGCTGCCGAGCGAGCGCATCGATGCGGCCACAGCTCTGCGCAACTATACCCTGGGCAGCGCGTACGCAGCGGGCGACGAGCAAAACCTCGGCAGCTTGGAGCCCGGCAAGTATGCCGACCTGGTAGTCCTGGACCAAAACCCGCTCACCGTTGACCCCCAAGAACTGCAAGCCACCAAGGTTCAGGCCACCTACCTGGCAGGTAACTTGATTTACGAGCGCTAACCCCACATCCACACCTCAGTTGCGGTGAAATAGTCCCAAATCGGCCTTCAAGCCCAAAAACAGGAACTATTCCACCGCAACTTAAAAGAGCGCGTCCCAACAACGTGCCCCTATCTTGTGCATTCCATCCGCATCGCCATTTTGCTGCACTGACTTCTCTGAATTCCGGGCCCTAGTTAGTCAACCTGGCTCCCGGCATTCAGAAAATCTAAGTGCCAAAAAATAAGATTTTTTGACTCCGTGTTG
>USPH01000198.1 GCA_900556515.1 uncultured Collinsella sp. | reverse complement strand
GGCTCGGGCTGCGCCGGGGCGGCGGCAGGGGCCGCGGACTTCGGAGTTTCCTCTGGTTCCGGCGAACCAAACAGCGAAAGTTGCTCAGCCAAGATCCCTGACCTCCCATCCCATACGTCTACAGAAACAAGAGCCCCGCTCGGGTGAACGGGGCTCGGTTACATGCGTTTACGCAGCTGCTACAGCGCCATCGTGCGGGCGCGGTCGATGCGCGCCAGGCAGTCGCCGCGGCCGACGAGCGCCATGGTCTCGCCCAACGGAGGGCTCACCATGTTGCCGCAAACGGCGACGCGCACGGCCTGGAACACCACGCGCTTCTTGAGATCCATTTGCTCGGGCAGCGGCTCAAGCGCGGCGTCGATGTTGGCAGCCGTCCACTCGTCCACGCCCTCGAGCGCGGCCTTGGCGGCGTCCAGAATGGCACCCATGCCCTCCTTGGCCAGGCCCTTGTTGACGGAATTCTCGTCATACTCGAGCGTCTCGGCCGTAGCAAAGATGGGAGCGGCGACGATCACGGCGTCGGCCGGCATCTTGGTGCGCGGCTTGACGATGGCGGCAAGCGCGTCGATCCAGTCCTCGCCGTACTCAACATTGCCCTCGATGAGACCCGCCTCGTGCAGCTCGGGGACCATGATCTCGTCGGCAAACTGAGCATCGGACATGCCGTTGATGTACTCAGCATTGACCCAGTCGAGCTTCTTGGGGTCGAAGGTCGCCGGGTTCTTGGAGATGCGGTCGAGCGAGAACTTACTGGCCAGAACATCGCGCGGAATAATCGTGGTCTCGCCGTCGAGCGACCAGCCGAGCAGCGCCAGGTAGTTGACGAAGGCGTCGGACAGGTAGCCGGCGTCGCGGTACTCCTCCACCGAGGTAGCGCCGTGGCGCTTGGAGAGTTTTTTGCCGTCGGCACCCAAGATCATGGAGATGTGGGCAAACGTGGGCACGGGCGCGCCGAGGGCCTCGTAGACCATGACCTGGCGCGGGGTGTTGGACAGGTGGTCGTCGCCACGGATGACATGGGTGATCTTCATCATGGCGTCGTCGACGACGGTCGCAAAGTTATACGTGGGCGTGCCATCGGAGCGGAAGATGACAAAGTCGTCGAGCTCCTTGGCGTCGAAGGTCACCTCGCCGTGGACGGCGTCGTGGATAACGACGTCGCCGCGGTCCTCGGGCACCTTGATGCGCAGGACGTAGGACTCGCCGGCCTCGATGCGGCGGCGGGCCTCATCGGGATCAAGATCGCGGCAACGGCGCTGATAGCCCTGGAAGGGGTCCTTGCGCTCCTGCGCGGCCTTGCGGTCGGCATCGAGCTGCTCCTTGGTGCAGAAGCAGGGATAGGCCTTGCCCTCGTCCCAAAGCTTCTGGGCGGCCTGCTTGTACAGGTCCAGGCGCTCGGTCTGGGCGTAGGGGCCAAAGTCGCCGCCCACCTCGGGACCCTCGTCCCAGTCCAGGCCCAGCCAACGCATGGCGCGCAGAATGATCTGTGTGTTCTCGTCGGTGGAGCGGGTGGGGTCGGTGTCGTCGATGCGCAGGATGAACGTGCCGCCGTTAGCACGGGCAAAAGCCCAGTTATAGATAGCGGTGCGGGCGCCGCCGATGTGCAGCTTGCCCGTCGGTGAGGGTGCAAAGCGGACGCGAACGTCTGATGCCATGGAAATCTCCTCGATTGCAGGATGGATGTCTAACCGCACCAGTATAAAGCATCAAAGCAACCTCCGCACAAAGGGCACTGACCCACTCATTGGGGACAGACTTAAATGACCAGTCTTTGGGCAACCTGTCGGCATTTAGGTAAGACTGGTCGTTTAAGCCTGTCCCCAATGAGTAGTCCCCAATGAGTACCCGGCCGGCCATTTAAGCCTGTCCCCAATGAGTAGGTGCGGAAAGGGTGTGAATGTTTGATTTACGCGCTATGATGTGCCCTTGCATAGAGAGCCCGGCGGAATGGTAACGGTCGCCGGGACACGTTTTTGAAAGGACAATCATGTCAGAAGAACTTCGTTCCATCCCGCCCCAACACGGGTCCTTTGTTTTTACGTCGGAGTCGGTGACCGAAGGTCATCCCGATAAGATCGCTGACCAGATCAGCGACGCCGTCCTCGACGCAATCCTCGCCAAAGAAATAGAGCTCCAGGAGCAGGGCTACATCGCCCCCAACGGCGTGCCTGCCAACGTGGAGAACGTCCGCTGCGCCTGCGAGACCCTCGTGACCACCGGCACCGTCATTGTAGCCGGCGAGATTCGCACCCAGGCCTACGTCGACGTGCAGGAAATCGCCCGCGGCGTCATCCGCCGCATTGGCTACAACCGTGCCAAGTTCGGTTTTGACTGCGACACCTGCGGCGTCATGAGCCTCATCCACGAGCAGTCGCCCGATATCGCCCAGGGCGTCGACGAGTCCTACGACGTCCAGGCGGGCCGCACCACCGACCCGCTCGACCTGATCGGGGCGGGCGACCAGGGCATGATGTTCGGCTATGCCAGCAACGAGACCCCGACGCTCATGCCGATGCCGCATTACCTCGCCAGCCGCCTGGCCGAGCGCCTCGCCTCCGTGCGCCACGACGGCACGCTCCCGTACCTGCGTCCCGACGGCAAGACCCAGGTCACCGTGCGCTACGAGGACGGCCGTCCCGTTGCGGTCGAGACCATCGTCATCTCCACGCAGCATGCGCCCGAGGTCGAGTCGATGGACGTCATCAAGGCCGATCTCGTCGAGCACGTCATCGAGCCCGTCATGGCCGCCGCCGGCGTGCCTTGGGACGGCGCCGAGCTCTACGTGAACCCCACCGGTCGCTTCGTGGTAGGCGGCCCCATGGGCGACACCGGCCTCACCGGCCGCAAGATCATCGTCGACACCTACGGCGGCATGGGCCGCCACGGCGGCGGCGCGTTCTCCGGCAAGGACTGCACGAAGGTCGACCGCTCCGCCGCCTACGCCGCACGCTGGGTCGCCAAGAACGTGGTCGCCGCCGGTCTGGCCGACCGCTGCGAAGTCGAGCTTGCCTACGCCATCGGCGTTTCCAAGCCCCTCTCAATCATGGTCGACACCTTCGGTACCGCACATGTTGCCGAGGACAAGATCGTCGAGGCCGTAGAGAAGACCTTCGACCTGCGCCCGGGCGCAATCATCCGCGACCTGGACCTGCGTCGTCCCATCTACGAGAAGACGGCTGCCTACGGTCACTTTGGCCGTGAGGACGCGGACTTCACCTGGGAGCGCACCGACCGTGTGGCGGAGCTCCGCGCCGCCTGCGGGCTGGCCGAGTAGCCAATTTCGCATGAGGGGCCAGGATTCGCTCTTTCCCGAACTGAATACGGCCGATCAGGGGGCGTCTGCGCAAGCGGGCGCCCTTTGCCCCGTGGGAGGGGCGGCGCCCGGGGGAGACGGTGCGCCGGTAGTGTCCGGGCCCGTTTTAGGCTATGTCTCCGTGGTGATCGACATTCCGGCGCGGGCGCTGTCCGAGCCCTTTGCGTATGGGGTGCCCCTCGCTCTTGATGGGGTCTGCCAGGTGGGCGCCACGGTTCTCGTT
>USPH01000197.1 GCA_900556515.1 uncultured Collinsella sp. | reverse complement strand
CCGAGGCGCCCGACGTGGACACCATCATGGTGCCGGGCATGGTCTTTACCATCGAGCCCATGGTCAACGCCGGAGCACCCGACATTAAGATCAGCAAGGGTGACGGTTGGTGCGTGCGCACCAAGGACGGCAGCGACTCCGCCCAGTGCGAGGTTCAGCTGGTCGTGACCGAGGATGGTTACGAGCTGCTGAGCTGGTAGCCGTACGGACGCCGGATGCTGGCGGGCACGCCCGTCTTGTATCCGGCGTTTTGTTTGAACGTTTTGCCTGATAAAACCTGCCAAAATAAACCTGTCCCTTTTTGGCAGGTTGAACGGAGAGGACCGCTTGTGAACATCTTGGTTTTGCTGCCCGTCAACGATCGCCATCGCGCGATCCTTGAGTCGAGTGCTCCGGGCGAGGACTTTATCTATACGAGTGCCAGCGAAGTCACACGCGAGCAGGTCGCCGATGCCGATGTGATCTTGGGCAATATCGACCCCGCCATGCTCACGGCATGCGAGCATCTCCAGCTGTTGCAGCTGCAGAGCGCCGGTTACGACGATTACCTTGCCGCCGGCACCGTGCCGGCCGATGCCAAGCTCTCCTGCTCGGTGGGCGCCTATGGCCAGGCTGTGAGCGAGCACATGTTTGCCATGGTCCTTTCCATGATGAAGCGCCTGCCTGGCTACCAAGACCTGCAGCGCGAGCATCGCTGGGAGGATCTGGGGCCGGTCACTTCGCTCAAAAATGCCAATGTACTCGTACTGGGCGCCGGCGATATCGGTGGGCACTTCGCCACGCTCTGCCGCAGCATGGGCGCACACGTCCGCGGCATCAAGCGTCATCCGCTCGTCTACCCCATCGTGTTTGAAGACATGGACGGCATGGACGCCCTCTCCGAGCGCCTGGCCGAGGCTGACGTCGTCGCATCCTTTATGCCCAGTACGCCCGAGACCCGTGGTCTGGCGAATGCCGAGTTCTTTGCCGCGATGAAGCCGAGCGCTTTCTTTGCCAACGGCGGTCGCGGCGACCTCGTGATTGCCGACGACCTGGTTGCCGCCCTTGAGTCGGGCCACCTTGCCGGCGCCGCGGTCGACGTCACCGATCCCGAGCCGCTGCCCGCGACAAGCCCGCTGTGGGATGCGCCCAACATGCTCATCACGCCGCACATCTCGGGCTGGTTCCACCTGGAAGCCACGCTCAACAACGTGGTGGATATTGCCGCGGAGAATCTACGCCACCTACAGGCCGGCGAAACTTTACGTTGTTGGATTGAACATTAGGGGATCTATTCCGCCGTTCTAACGGACGGCGGACCGGTCGACGCTACGAACCCGCCGTTTGGCCAATCTGCCGTTCAATTTCAAAGGCGCGACCAGAAGGTCAGCGCCTTTTCATTTCACGGCACCTTGGCTCAAACGGCGGACTCTCGCTGACTTTTGCTCAACCTGCGGCGTTTCTTTTTTGGTGCAATGGGGTCAGGTTAGTTTGCACTATGACGTTGGCTCTACCTGCGGCGTCCTGACAGTTCCGCCTAGCTGTTGGCATTTGCCCAGATAAAACCTGCCAAAATGAACCTGTCCTTTTTGGCAATCCCTATTTGGTAGGTTTTAGAGCTCTACGCTTTCGGCGCCGTTGATGGTTAGGTTGTGCTCGTAGAAGGCGGTGAGGGCGCGGATGGCGTACATCACGTCGCGTACGCCGCCGGTCTCGTAGCTTGAGTGCATGGCCAGCTGCGGCAGGCCCACGTCCACGGCATGCATGCTCGCCTGCATATTGGACAGGTTGCCGAGTGTGGAGCCTCCGGCCATATCGCTCTTGTTGGCGAAGGCCTGTGTGGGTACGTCGGCGTCATCGCAGATGGCCTGGAACACCGCGCGGCTAAAGGCATCGGTGCAGTAGTGCTGGTTGGCGGCTTCCTTAATGACGATGCCGCCGTTGAGCACAACCTGGTTGCGGGCATCGCACTTCTCGGCGTGGTTGGGATGCACGGCATGCGCGTTGTCGCAGCTCACAAGCATCGAGGCGGCAAGTGCGCGATGGTACGACTCGTCGTCAAAGCCCAGCGATCCGTTGATGCGGCGCAGCGCGTCGGCCAAGAACGTCGACATGGCGCCCTGCTTGGTCTCGGAGCCAACCTCCTCGTTATCAAAGCAGCAGAAGACCGAGATGTCATGCACATTCTCGGCACCCAAAAATGCCTGCAGCGAGGTATAGGCGCAGGCCAGGTCGTCAAGCTTGGGCGTCGAGATAAACTCGTCGGCCCAGCCCCAAATGCGCGCATCCTGACGATTGACCAGGAACAGGTCGCGACCCAGAATCTGCTCGGGCTCAACGTCCAGTTCGTCAGCGATCAGTACGTCAAAATCTCCCTGTTTAAGCTCGCCGGCGCTGATGAGCGGGCACAGGTCGACGGCTCGGTTGGGAGCAAAGCCCTCGTTAACGCCGCGGTTCATGTGGATGGCAAGGCTCGGAATGATAGCGACCTCGCGCTCGGTAGCAAGCAGGCGGCTCTCGATACGGTCGCCCTCGCGCACCAGTACGCGGCCCGCGAGCGCCAGCGGGCGATCGAACCAAGTGTAGTCGATCATGCCGCCGTAGGCCTCGATGTTCAGACGCAGCGTCTCGCCCGCACCGTCAAGTTCGGGCACGGCCTTGACCTTAAACGTCGGAGAATCGCTGTGCGACGCCGTGAGCTGAAAATGATAGTCACCGGCAACACCGTCCTCGCCCCACGTCGCGGCCAGGTCCTCGCCCACCTTAAAGGCAACAACGCTCGAGGTGTTGCGCTGCGTGTAATAACGCCCGCCCGGCTCGATGTCCCACGCCGCATTCTCGGGCAGGTAGGTAAAGCCCGCCTCGTCGAGCTCGGCCATAATGGTCGCCGCCGTATGGAACATGCTGGGGCATGCCTCGATAAAGTCGATAAGGTCGTTGGCGGCCTCGATATCATCGGCCGTCACATGCGCGCGCTCGGGCGTTTCCTGATCCGTCATGCTCTCCCCTTTCGCTGGGTTGATGGTCCCCTCCAGCATACCCCGCCACGCCAGCGCCGCACTCTTCATTCCGTGCTTAATTCCGCGCCACTCACCAAGTTGAGCCATCATGCCCGCGCTCCTTTTGCGACAATTGCGCTAACAGGACGAGAGGAGCCGTCATGAAGCCACGTAACATTGCCATCACCTGCGGTGTCGCGGGAGTCGCCGTCGGCCTTGCCGCTGCCACCGGTATCGTTTATCACAAGCAAATCAAGTCCGCCGCGTCGCTCAAACGCTTGACCGGCTACGCGGATGGCTATGACCTGTACGCAATCGACATCGCCTACGACTACGATCTCGATCGCATCATCGCCGCTGGCGCGCGCGACGATCAGGCCTACATCGATGCCGTGGTGGCGCAGGTGCTGCCCGGTGTGCCGACACATGTCCAGGCGCCCCAGTTTGCCTGCAGTGCTTTTGTCGCCGTAGATGCCGAAGGCCGCGTGCGCACCGGTCGCAATTACGACTTTAAGGACGACACCTCGGCTGTCTCTTATACACATCTGACGCTGCCGACGAAGCTAGAAGTG
>USPH01000196.1 GCA_900556515.1 uncultured Collinsella sp. | reverse complement strand
CGTGGGCTCGGAGATGTGTATAAGAGACAGAGTTACTGGAAAGGAAGCTACATGCGCACAGCAAACACGCATAAAAACATGGCACGCTGCGCTGCTACGGCAACCCTCGCTTGTGTTTTGGGCTTGGGCCTCGCGGCTCCTGCCTACGCCGATACCGCATCCGACCTTGCCGCTGCTCGTACGAAACTCGAGCAGATCGGTACCCAAACCCAGCAGATTTACGATGAGCTCGCCACGCAGACGCAGGCGCTCGATCAGACTGCCGGCGAGATCACGCAAAAGCAGCAGGAGATCGCCGATGGTCAGGCCAAGCTCTCGACCTATGTCGCCGGCGAGTACAAAACCGGCGGTCTGAGCCTACTTCAGGTTCTGACGGGTGTCGATGACCTGAGCGATATGCTCAACCGTCTGTTCTACTACGGCAAAGTTTCTGATAAGCAGGCTCAGACCATTCAAGAGGTCAAGGAGCTTAAGCAGCAGCTCACCGATAAGCAGGCCGAGCAGGAGAAGAACGTCGCCGCCACGCAAAAGAAGGTCGACGAGCTTAACGCCCAGCAGGCTGAAGCCCAGAACGTCGTAAACTCTCTGGATTCACAGCTGCAGGCCGAGCTTGCCGCCGAGGCCGAGGCCAACGCCGCGCTGCAGGCTGGCATCAACGCCAGCACCGCCGAGAAGGCCACGGTGAGCAACGAGACTGCCGGTACGACCGAGAACACCAACAACGGTGGCCAGACCAGCAATAACAACAACCAGGGCGGCAACACTCCGGCTCCTACGCCGGCACCTGCTCCGACGCCGCAGCCCTCCACGCCTGCTCCGGCTCCGACGCCTTCTGCTCCGAGCCAGTCCGTCGATGGCGGTTCTGTTGTCTCGCGTGCATACAGCAAGCTTGGTTGCGCCTATTCCTGGGGCGGAATTGGCCCGAACAGCTTCGACTGCTCTGGTTTTGTAAGCTATTGCCTTACTGGTCGCTATTGCCGCCTGGGCACCACGGGCACCTTTATGGGCTGGACGCGTGTGTCCGATCCGCAGCCCGGTGACGTTGTAGTCAACTCGTACCACACCGGCATTTACATCGGTGGTGGTCAGATGATTCATGCTTCCGACTACAACACGGGTGTTATCATCAGCTCCGTTGCCGCCGGCATGAACAACAACTACATTTTCGTGCGCTACTAAGTATTCAGATAAAGCAAACGGATATGGACCTCGTGGCTTTGAGTCATGGGGTCCATTCTTTTGCCTTTAGTGCAGTCCGCTATCTAGTTTTGAATACTAGATAGCGGCCCAATCGGTCTGCAAGATGGCTATAATTGAATGGGAACGATTAGAAAGGACCCTCTATGAGCTGGGCACTTATCTCCGATTCAAGCTGCAACCTCCGCGATTGGCAACCGACCGCGCCCCATACCACCTTTGCATTTGCGCCCCTCAAAATTCGAGTGGGGGAGCGTGAATTCGTCGATGACCTTTCGCTCGATGTGCATGAGCTCAACTGCGCTGTTCAGGCGGAGACGAACGCTTCTTCGAGCGCTTGTCCCAGCGTAGGGGAGTGGGCCGAGCTCTTCAAATTGGCAGACAAGACCATCTGCATGCCGATCTCTGAGGGCGTGTCGGGCAGCTACAACGCGGCAGCCACGGCTCGCGATATGGTTCTTGCCGAGGAGCCCGACCGACAGATTCATCTAGTCAATTCACGCGCAGCTGGCGGCAAAATGGACCTCATTTTCTTGCTGTTCGACCGCTATCTTGCAAGCAATCCGAATGTCTCATTCGAGGATGCTTGCGCATGCTTCGATAGCCTTGAACAGAACAGCAAAATCCTCTTCAGTTTGTGCAATTACGAAAACCTCGCCAAAGCCGGACGTATCCCTAAGGCAGCCGGCGTCATTGCCAACAAGCTCAATATCCGCATTTTGGGCACGGCGAGTGAGGCCGGTAAAATCGAACTCGTCGGGCACACGCGTGGCGAAAAGAAGATGCTCAACAAGATCATCGACACTATGGAAGCCGAGGGCTTTACGGGCGGTGAGGTCATCATCGATCACGTTGAGAACGAAGCTGGAGCCCAGGCGCTTACTGATCGCATAGTCGAACATTGGCCCGGCTCCAAGACCATCATCATGCCCTGCAACGGCCTGGATTCCTATTACGCCGAGATGCACGGCCTCATCATCGGCTACGGCATGGGCGTAGCTTCAGGCAAATAAAGTCCAACCAAGCAAAATACGGGCGGGACAAAGCGACAGATGGCTCTTTGTCCCGCCCGTTTTATACGTCGGCTAGCTATTAAACCCGTTGAACTTGAGATAGCTCATCAAGTAAGCCTTCGAAACAAAGGAGGAAACCGCACTGCGCACAAGCAGCGACTCACGCGTAACCTGATGCGCCGTATCGGGAACCGGCGTCTGCTCGACAGAAAACGCCGAACGAATCGATGCCTCGAGCTGATCGACCACATAATCGAAGGCCGTCGGAGCATCGTAGCTCAAACGCTGAATATTAAAGAGCGCCTGGACCGCAGCGATGGGCAGCACCTGCTTAAAGATACAAATGGCGATGAGACGCGCAATTTGCTCGCGGCCATATTGCTTTTTGACCGGAGCAGGCACCAGGCCAACCTTTACGTAGTTATTGATCATCGATGGCGTAATGATAGGCTGCTCAACGCAAAGGGACAGCGGCTCCATCCACAGCGCGACATACTCAATGACCTGGTCGCGGTAGAGCGTCACATTGGGCAACTGGTCATAGCGCGGCAGACTCAACGTATTGAGTTTGCGTACGATATCGGACTGAATAAATGCATCGGGCAGCACAGTGGGCTGAATATCCTCAGGCTTAATGCTGATCGATGTATCGGACATCGGGATAACGCGTTTGGCGTGGTTCATAAGGATCCTCCGTTCATTTATATATTGTATTCTACGTTATCTAGTTTTGCATACCACATAGTCGCCAAGTAAAAGTGGTTAGACAGCACATTGACGCACCGTCCAACCACTTTGTTTAAAGATAGCAACCTTACATAAGATATATTATCGTACTTATCCACGGAGAAACGCGTATACGCTCGTTGCCGCTATGGCTCCATCAGAAACGGCAGTCACAACCTGGCGTAAACGCTTGGAACGGATGTCGCCAGCGGCAAATAGACCTGGCGTGCGGGTCGCCATGGAATCATCAGTAACAATACCGCCGTCCGGCGCCAGATCGACTAGATGCTCAACGAGCTCGGAATGGGGCTGCGTTCCGGTAAAGACAAAGATACCAAACGAGCCAGGGACAAATGACTCGGTGTGAGTTTCCCCGGATGCATTGTCCTTAAAGGTAATCGTCGTTGGCATGGCTTCGCCCGAGAGCTCGACAATACTAGTTTGGTACCTAACTGAAATATTATCTTTTGCAAGAACTTTTTGAACCACACCATCGGGGGCACGGAACTGATCGCGGCGCAAAACGATGGTCACGCTGCTGGCGATTTCTGACAAGAACAGAGCTTCCTCGCAGGCCTGTCTCTTATACACATCTGACGCTGCCGACGAAGCTAGAAG
>USPH01000195.1 GCA_900556515.1 uncultured Collinsella sp. | reverse complement strand
GCATATAGAGCTCGCGGTGCTCCGGCAAAAACGGGCTGATGCCGCTTTGCGCATACAGGTCAATCACCGGCACGGAGTAGCGGTCGCAGACTTCAAGCATCGCTCGCACGTAGGCGGCCTGCGTCAACCCCAGGTGGTTGAGCTCGTCGCTTGCCGGGATATCCTTCTCGTGCTTACCACTCGTCTTGCATGGCGTCATAAACACGAGCTTTGCCCGAGGCGAGCGCGCCGTGATGGTTCGGATCAGATAGTCGACCGCACCATAGAACTCATGCGCATCGGTGCTGCCCAACTCGCCAAGCGGCACGTTGCGGCTAAAGTCGTTAACGCCGCCAAAGACAACATAGACATCGGCCGCATCGTCGATGCCATCCAAGCGCTCGACAAATGAATCGGTACGGTCGGCCTTGATGGCAATACGCGAACCCTTGATGCCAAAGTTCTCGACGACTGCACCTCCCAGCAACGCGCCCAAATGCGAGGTCCACGAGATGTCGTTGCCTCCCCCACCGCAGCCGTTGTCGCCCCAGGTCGTTGAGTCGCCAAAGCAGCAAATGGTCGATTCACTCAAGCTCTTCGTTTCCATAATCTTCTCCTCATCCGCCCATCGGCGGTCATACAGGAACGTACCGTTTATTCGCAGCATGCCGAGGGGCTATGCACGGGGGCGCATTCCGCAACGTGCGAATCGAGCCATTCGATATCCTCGGCAAGATATGTCACGCCCAGATGGTGTTCACCCGGACATACCTCGTGCCGCAGGCCATCTCTGCGACCCAGCAACTTGTAGGCATCGCGCACGATCTCGAGCTGCTCGTCAACATTTTTCAGCCCGCGCGAACCGTTCAGATGATCCTCTTCGCAGCTTTGCACCAGCAGCGGATGCGGCGCGATGAGCGAGGCAATATCGCCCATGTCGAGTAAGCGCCAAAGTCCGGGCGTGTAGTTGCAGCTGCAATTGCCATTGAGATGCAGCAGCGAATCATCGACACCGTACAGATAGCCCGAGACAAACGCCTTGCGCACACGCGGGTCGAGTGCGGCCAGGTACAACGTCATGTAGCCGCCACCCGAAAAACCAAAGCAACCCAGGTCATCCATGGCAATGTCGCCGCGCGCCTCCAAGTAATCGATCAAGCGCATGTTGTCCCAAACGTTGAGGCCCGCAACCGTAAGACCCAGCGGCTCGGCCATACGTGCTTGATTCAGACACGTACCGCGCAGGTAGCTGTTCTCGTCATCGCCTTGGCCCTTCCAGTCACGACGGTATCCCCAACCGCGCGCATCAGGACAGACGGTTACGTAACTCATGCGTGCCAAACGCAGACCGTAGTCGTAATTGAACTTACGCACGGCATCATCGACAGCCGGCACGCCCGCAACACCGGCTACGCTTGCTGCACCCGCTCCCTGATGGCCATGCGGGCAGATATAACAGCGTTTGAGTCCCCGCTCATCAAGCTTAGGATGAGACGGTTCCAACAGGTAGAACGGCATCCAAACATCGCGCTCGACCTGCAACATCGCATGAGTGCGCACGATGCCGCCGGCAACCCGCACGCGGCTGAGCTCACGAATCTCAATCGGGACGCGGTCCATAAGCGAAAGGCCCAAAACATCGTACAGACGAGTCCTGGTCGCAATCTTCCATGCCTCAAAATCTGCAGGAGTCTTGCCCGTAAAAGCAGCCGAACGCCCCTCGCGCTTCAGCCGGGCACGCAGCGCAGGTTCGTCTTCGCAGTACGTCTCGATGTGCACGGTGCGGCCGTTGGCAGACAGTTCAGCCGTCTCAACCGCATCACCGTCGCCGCCCTCGGGATCCCAGCCATCCACACCGGCAAGCACCTGCTCGCGAGCGTACCGGGCGACAGCCATCACATCGAGTTCATTCGCCCACGGCACCCAGCCGGTAGTATCACCCGCCGGCCCATGCAGAATCGCGCCAGCATACTGCACGCAGTTGTGTGCCGCCGGCTTATTCCAATCCCACCAGCCTTCGCGCTTGATATGTCGCCCCAGCCAGCAATCGATCAGCACAGTTTGCGCCCATTCACGCCAAGGACGACCCAGGTAGACCGAATCCGGCGCCACGCCATCCGGTGCAGTAAACGAACAACCGTGGAACACAAATCCGTACGGCTCGCCTTTAGGCGTGGAGGCTGCCGTTACATACCCGTTGACATCCATATCGCGGTTGAGCGAGCGAATCTCGCACCCCTCAAAGTAGGCACGCGCGCCGCCAAAGATAAAGTCGACATCGCCCTCGATCCGGCAACGTCGAAAATACTGGCGCCCCACCCGACGCGGCGCAAACTGCTTGGGCCCAATGAATCCGCCCGGTTTGGCCTCATGCGGCGGCAGCGGACCCAAAAACAGTGTGTCCTGGTGCCCCTTAATGCAGCAGGCATCGACAACCAGACGGTCGCCATCGGCATACAGGGCAATCGCCTGACCGGCCTCGCGCCCATCGCCGGCATCATTTACGATCGTTAGGTTCTCGAGCCGCACGTCGTCGGCATCGACCAAAACGGTATAGGTCCTAAAGGTGCCGAGCGTACCGTCGACACCCGAGCCATCACTCGAGGGCATCTTGGCACCCAGGCCTCCCACGATGCGCACGCTGTCAGCCGTCTCACCCACCAGCGTCACATGCGGTCGATGAATCTCGACCCGCTCGCGATACTCACCCGGATCGACATGAATCGTCACCGGTTGCTCGGCATCCGGATAGAGCTGATCGACAGCCGCCAAGGCTTCGGAGATGCTGCGATATGCCCCCGCACGCTCGATCGATACTTCAAAAACTTGTTCTTCAATCATCATCAGTCGCCACGCCCTTTCGTCGCGGATCGTCTACGCTGCAGTTCCGGCATATAAAGAGCACGTGCGATGGGTCGGGAAGGCCCCGTCCATCGCACGTCACAACATGCCGGATTCGATTGTTTAGGAGCAGACGCTTACGCGCGCACAACCTTGTCGACGTTTTGGAGTTGCAGCTCCTCGCCGTCCTGGCCCTCCACAACCACATTTTGCAGGTCGAGCACCTTGACGTTTTGCGCGATGATGCCCTGGCGCACCATCGGCTCCACACCACAGGCCATGGCCGGCACAAAGGGCTCGGCATCGTCGGCAAAGGTAACGTGAACGTCTTGGAACGTCAGACGTGTCACCTTGCTCTCGGGCAGACCCGTGATATAGGCCACGGCAGCATGGCAGTTGGTGGCCTCGATATCGCAAAACGTCGTGGCACCAAAGCCGGGCGTGCGGTCGTCGACAGGCAAAGCCTCGCGAGACTGCACGTAATCGGTCTTGCCGTCCTTGTCACAGAAGTAGAAGGAGTTGACCACGAAGGGCGTGAGCACCTCGTCCATGCGAATGTGCTCAAAGGTGATGCCCTCGTTAACGGCGTCCTTGCCGCGCCCGCGGCGGGTCTTGACGCGCAGGCCGCGGTCGGTGCGCTCAAAGAGGCACTTGCTCACGGTAAGGTCCTTGATGCCGCCGGCAGCCTCTGAACCCAGGACCTGTCTCTTATACACATCTCCGAGCCCACGAGACATGCGCAGATCTC
>USPH01000194.1 GCA_900556515.1 uncultured Collinsella sp. | reverse complement strand
ACGAGATCTGCGCATGTCTCGTGGGCTCGGAGATGTGTATAAGAGACAGACAAAGTAGATCCACTCGGCGATCTCTTGGGCGGTAGCCCAGCGTTTAAGCGGCGTGAGCTCCATAATCTGGTTCCACAGGTGTTCGTCTTCCATCACGCAACGGTTGAGCGGCGTGATAACGCCACCCGGGTCCACACTGTTGGCGATAGCCTGCGGCGCCAGACGGTTTGCAAGGTTCTTGGTGTAGGCGATAACGCCGCCCTTGCTGGCGGCATAGTCGGGAAACTCCGATCCCGTATGCCCGCTCGCCGACCCCACATTGACCACGGATTTGATAGCCGATGCCGGCTTGGCAGCAAGCCCCTCCCCCGCAAAGGCGTAGCGCTCGGTCACGTTGATGGTGCCATACAGGTTGGCGGCGATGTCGTCGGCCGAATCCTGCGTACCGGCAACGTTCACGATCACCTGGGGCTCAAGGTCGCTTGGAAACGAGTCCGGCTCGCGGACATCAACGATCAGATGGCGGTAGCGCTCGTGTTCGATCGCCGGCGACAGCAGATCAAAGCCCACGACCTCGTGGCCCTCATCCAAAAAGCGCTGCACGCACGCGGCTCCGATACCGCCCGAAGCGCCCGTGATCAAAACCCGCATACTTGCTCCTTAGGCGGTTGCGTGACGCTCGAGGTACTCGGAGCCCACATTCTCGCGCTCCCAGCCGCGCACGACCTTGTAGCCCACGGGGCTCAAGAAGACCTCGCACAGCAGCTCGGCAACAGCACCGGTCAGCGAGCACATAAGGACCTGCACCCAGGTCCAACCAAAGAACGTGTGGCTCACCACAATGGCAAAGACCAAGTTGTCGATAAACTGGCCAATGCCCGTGGACACATAGGAGCGAAAGGCAAAGCTCGCAAAATTATTCTTTTTGAGCATGCGGCCGAGCGACTGGTTGAGCGTGGAGTTAACCACGGCAGAAACGAGCATTGCCAGCGAAGAGCCCAGCACCACGTACCAGGTGCCGCCGATGGTGGCGTTAAGGGCAGTGTTGACCTCGATCATGCCCGTGTCGTAGTAGGCGCCCCACATGCCGGGCGTGAGCGAGCATGCCCAAAAGCACAGACTCACGGCCAGGTTGACCAGCAGCGCGAGGATAGAGATTTTGATGGATGCCTTGGCGCCAAAGCGCTTGCAGATCATGTCCTGGCACAAAAACGAAACCCAGCTCACCACAAAGCCACAGTCGAGCGCCAGATACGGCAGGCTGATGAGCTCTTTGTTGGCCAGCAGGTTCATCATGATGACGCTCACGAAAAACAGCGAAACCGTTGCCGCGGGAATGCTCCGCAACAGGACCTTGTAGTCCTCCATGACCTTCTTGATCATTATGTACTCCTTTGGTTTTAGGTTTAACGAGCAGGATATCGGACCCGAACTGCTCGGACGCCCCGGTCTTGAGACGACGGTGGGTATAATAGCCGCTCACACGGCATAAGGCAAGCAAACGGCGCGGCAGCCCCGCAGGGCCACCGCGCCGATGCGTTAAAAGGCCACGTTGCCAAACTCCGACAGGATAAGGTCGGGGTTGTGGTCAGTTGCCCAATCCACGTTCCACGGGCTCGTGAACAGCAGCAGCTTACCGCCGCGCATGTCCTCGACGCGCAGCGTGTCGCGCGTGAGCGAAAGAGCCGGGATATCGATGGTATCGGGGTCATTCTGGATCCAACGAATGTCCGTATAGGGCAGCGGCTGGCGACGAACCTCAACACGGTACTCGGCCTTGAGGCGGCGCTCGAGCACCTCAAACTGCAGCACGCCGACCACGCCCACGATGACGCTCTCCATGCCGGCACCCAGCTCGCGGAAGATCTGGATGGCGCCCTCCTGGGCAAGCTCCTCCATGCCCTTGACGAACTGCTTGCGCTTGAGCGTGTCAACCTGCGTAATGCGAGCGAACATCTCGGGGGCAAACGTCGGAATCTGCGGATACTGCACGTGGCGCTTGCCAGAGCACACGGTGTCACCGATGCTAAAGATACCCGGGTCGAACAGGCCCACGATATCGCCCGCGTACGCCTCGTCAACAATCGCGCGGTCATCGGCCATCATCGACGTGCCCGTGGCAAGCTTGAGTTTGCGGTTGCCCTGCACGTGGAAGGCATCCATGCCGCGCTCGAACTTGCCCGAGCAAATGCGCACAAAGGCGATGCGGTCTCGGTGGTTCTTGTCCATATTGGCCTGGATCTTAAACACAAAGCCGCTAAAGTCGTCGCGGCAGGGATCGACCGGCTCGCTGGTGAGCGTATCGGTATAGGCACGCGGCGTCGGGGCCAGACGCAGGAACTCCTTGAGGAAGGGCTCCACGCCAAAGTTGGTGAGCGCCGAGCCAAAAAACGCCGGGCTCAGCTTGCCGCAGGCCACGGCATCCAAGTCGAGCTCATCACCGGCGCCATCGAGCAGCTCGATGTCGTCCATCAAGTTCTTATGGTTTTCCTCGCCGATGAGCTCATCCATGGAAGGATCGCCCAACTCGGCCTCGACCTCGGCGACCTTCTTGGTAGCATTGGCGTGGCCGTCGCCCTCAAAGGCGATAACGCGGCGCGTCTGACGATCGAACACGCCGCGGAAGTTGCGGCCGCTGCCGATCGGCCAGTTCATGGGATACGTATTGATGCCCAGGACGTTCTCGATCTCTTCCATGAGCTCAAACGGGTCGCGAGCCTCGTGGTCGAGCTTGTTCACAAAGGTAAAGATGGGAATGTGGCGCAGCGTGCAGACCTTAAAGAGCTTTTTGGTCTGGGCCTCGACGCCCTTGGCGCCGTCGATGACCATGACAGCGGCGTCGGCGGCCATAAGGGTACGGTAGGTATCCTCCGAGAAGTCCTGGTGACCGGGGGTATCGAGGATGTTGACGCAGGCGCCGTTGTAGGTGAACTGCAGCACCGAGGAGGTGACGGAGATGCCGCGCTCCTTCTCGATGTCCATCCAGTCCGAGACGGCATGCTTGGCCGAGCTCTTGCCCTTGACCGAGCCGGCAGTCTGGATGCTGCCGGTATAGAGCAGCAGCTTCTCGGTAAGCGTGGTCTTACCGGCGTCCGGGTGGCTGATGATCGCGAATGTGCGGCGCGACGAGATTTCATCCGACAGGCTTGCCATGCGGATCCTTTCTTGCATTGAGTGCATTACGTCGTTGTAACCGCATTATTGTAGCCGCGAAACCTCGCTCTAGAGCGCCTATCAGGACAAATTCATCAGTTGGGGCCTGGGTAGCCGGCCCAATCAGCATTTGCCTCTTGCATAACTGTGCATAGTGTATATATACTGTGCTTACCGGTTATATACACGTGTAGCCCATCAGCTAAGGAGCCGCTGTGGACATCATCCTATCCAATTCGAGCGATAAGCCCATCTACGAGCAGATAACCTCGCAGGTCAAAGCTCAGATTTTATCGGGCACGCTCGCTGCGGGCGCCAAACTCCCCAGCATCCGTGCACTCGCGAGCGATCTTGGCGTGAGCGTCATCACCACCAAGCGCGCCTACGCCGACCTGGAGCAGCTCGGGTTTATCTGCACCGTGCAGGGC
>USPH01000193.1 GCA_900556515.1 uncultured Collinsella sp. | reverse complement strand
GATCTACACTTCTAGCTTCGTCGGCAGCGTCAGATGTGTATAAGAGACAGGAGCGTGCCGCTGCCAAGGGCCTGTTCCTGCTCACCATGAAGCCCATTCTGTATGTGGCCAACGTGGACGAGGATATGCTCAACGACGACCTGGCGCCGATCGATGGCGTCAAGCCGTTGCCCATCTGCGCCAAGATCGAGGCCGAGCTTTCCGAGCTCGATCCCGAGGACGCCGCCGACTACCTGGAGAGCCTGGGCCTGGAGCAGCCCGGTCTGGACGTGCTTGCGCAGGCTGCCTACAAGCTGCTTGGTCTGCAGTCGTTCTTTACGGCTGGCGAGATGGAGGTCAAGGCCTGGACGGTTCGCCAGGGCGCGACTGCCCCGCAGGCCGCCGGCGTCATCCACACCGACTTTGAGCGTGGCTTTATTAAGGCCGAGGTCATTGGTTACGACGACTACATCGAGCTCGGCGGTGAGCAGGGTGCCAAGGCTGCCGGCAAGCTGCGTATTGAGGGCAAGGACTATGTCATGGCCGATGGCGACGTCGTGCACTTCCGCTTTAACGTGTAAGGGCGACGCATATGTTTAAATACGGCAAAAAAGCTGGCTACATGGGCATTGCGCTGCTGGTGCTTGCGGTGATTCCGCTGGTGGTCGCAGCATGTGTGATCCCCAACATTGGTCCTGAGGTGGCAACGAAGTTTAACGCAGCCGGCGAGGTGACGCGCTGGGGCAAGAGCTACGAGCTGCTGGCACTGCCGGTGCTCAACCTACTGCTGAGCGTGGCGACGTACTTTACGGCAGGACGCCAGGCTAAAAACAATGATGACTCCGCCGCCATGGCGCGCATCGTGTGCGAGCGCTACCTGCGCAACGGTTGCATCACGGGTGTATTCCTCAACGTGATCAACGTTTACTTTATGTACTCGGCGATTACCGGAACGGGCTTTGGCTTTGGTTTCTAGCTTGTTCTTTTAGGCAACGAGCCTGCACGCATATTCAATGGCTGCTGCGAGGCCGCCGCTCGATCGTGGTTTAAAGACCATGTCGGCGGCGGCCTCGTTTTCGTATCCGGCGCCGCGAAGGGCGAGTGCTATGCCGGCTTCTAAAAGGAGCGGCAGGCCGCGTTGGCTGGTTGCGATTACGGCAGCCTGATTGAGCGAGCAGCCGTGCGTTTGGCATTGGATGGCAAGTTCACCTTTCGCCGGGCAAGGGACCAGAACGGCGACGACGCGACTTGATAGCAATGCAAATGCTGTGCGCTCATCGGGCGAAAGGCATGCAGCTTCAACGACGACGAGCTTGGGCGGCGCGCTGTTTGTGCGAAGCGTGGCTCGGTACATGCGGACCGAAGAACCCGACATAGAAAACTCCTGTGTATTCGGCAAAACGTAAACTATAGTTTACGTTTATGTTCGACTCCATTTCAAACTCGGCTGCATGGACGAACGTGCGAAACAGATTCTTGGCAGGCGGGTCGAAGAGACACGCAGGGACCTTGGTATCTCCAAGGTTGATTTTTGTGTGGCGACAGGAATCAGCCGACCCTACCTCGACCGAATCGAAGATGGGACGGCAAATTTCACGCTCAAGGTTCTATTTAAGATCGCGCCCGCACTCGGCATGACGGCGTCAGAACTTCTCGAGGGCATTGAATAGAAGATGCATATTGACCGGTGGTTACGCCATCGGGATGCGGTCGTGGTTGACTTGGCTGTAGAACAGGCGCTGGATCTCGGCGGCATCGCGTGACTGGCCGAGTGCCCACATGGTCTTGGCCACGAGCGTCTCGGTGGTCATGTCATCGCCGCGCAGGATGCCCGGATGATCGGCGTAAGCGCGGCCGACCTCATAAACGCCCAGATCGAGGCCCTCTTCGGGGACCTGTGTGGTCATGACGACGGTGCGACCCGAATCGACCCAGCGGAAAATCGCCTCCTGGAACGACTCGCCCGACTCACCAAACTCGGGGATACCGCCAATGCCAAAGGTCTCAAGGATTACAGCATCGTAGCTATCGGCTAGGGCGTCGAGGATGCCCGGGTTTACGCCGGGCGTAAGCTTGAGTACAAATACGCGCGGGTCGATGCTGTCGTAGAAATGCACCGGGTTTTCGTCCTGATGCGTGCCGTGAAGCCCGTTGCGCACGATACGGTCATTGCGGATGTAGGCAATGGGCGGATAGTTGACGCTAATGAATGCGTTGAAGCTCATGGTGCGCTGCTTGCGGGCGCGCGTGCCGGCAATGGCGACGCCGCCAAACACAATCGACACATCGTGCGAATGCTCGTCGAGTGCATAGAGCAGGCTCTGGTACAGGTTGAGCTTGGCGTCGGTAAAGGGATTGCCCATGGGCTTTTGCGAGCCGGTGAGCACGATGGGCTTGGGGCTGTCCTGAATCAGGTAGGAAAGCGCTGCTGCGGTGTAGCTCATGGTGTCAGTGCCGTGCAGAATCACGAAGCCGTCGTGGTCGGCATAACCCTCGACAATGACGTCGCGGATACGCATCCAGTCGCTCGGGCGCATGTTGGTGCTGTCGATGTTCATGGGCTGCACCACGTCGAGCTCGCAGAGACCCGAGATCTCGGGGACACTCTGGGCGAGCTCCTCACCGGTCAGGGCGGGGGAGAGGCCGTTGCCGTCCTCGGTCGATGCGATGGTGCCGCCCGTGGCGATGAGAAGGATGCGCTTCATGCTGGTATTCCTATCGTATTTGCCGCCGCAGAGGCGGAGTCGTTCGGCAGTATTGTGGCACAGAGCGTTCAATGTTCAAACGTATTACATCATCTGTAACGTCTGGTAACACTTCAATTGCCGTCAAATAGGGGCCCAGGTCGTGCGTTTGCCGTGCGCTGATGGCTGCGAGGGACGAGAAACCCCATATAACGTGTACACTATGAAAGCAATTTTCGTTTATTCGCGCGGGTGGGCACCGGCTCCCCGCCAACAAGAGGGGGAACCATGGATCAAAAGGCTTCCGCAAAGGTCCTCGTACTCGACTTTGGTGCGCAGTACGGTCAGCTCATTGCCCGTCGCGTCCGCGACCTCAACGTGTATTCCGAGATTGTCCCCTGCGACATCTCGGCCGACGAGATTCGCGAGATGAACGCCTCTGCGCTCATTCTTTCCGGCGGCCCGGCCTCTGTGTATGCCGAGGACGCTCCGTCCATCGATCCTGCCATCTTTGACCTGGGCCTTCCCGTCCTGGGCTTTTGCTACGGCCATCAGATCACGGCCGTGACGCTCGGCGGCAAGGTCGGCCACTCCGAGGTGGGCGAGTACGGCCGCGCTACCATCACGCGCACGGCCGGCGCTAAGCTCTTTAACTCCACGCCCATGGAGCAAACCGTGTGGATGAGCCACCGCGACGCCGTTTCCGAGGTGCCCGAGGGCTTTACCGTTACCGCCAGCACCGACGTGTGCCCGGTTGCTGCTATGGAGTGCGTTGAGCGCAAGATCTTCACCACGCAGTTCCACCCCGAGGTCAAGCATTCCGAGTACGGTCAGCAGCTGCTGAGCAACTTCCTGTTTGAGATTTGCGGCCTGGAGCCCAACTGGAGCATGGACCTGTCTCTTATACACATCTCCGAGCCCA
>USPH01000192.1 GCA_900556515.1 uncultured Collinsella sp. | reverse complement strand
TCTGCGCATGTCTCGTGGGCTCGGAAGATGTGTATAAGAGACAGCAGTAGGCATGGGCGGTCCTTTCGTTACCGAATGAGAAAAAGACCAATTCAGCATAGCACGGGCGCGCAATAGTAAAACGCCCATAACCGATGAACGGCGATATGTTTACCCGATGCCCAGCGATAGTCCAACAGCCCGCCAAAACAAAGCGCCCTAAACGGTAGGTTCAATCCCCAGGTGCTCAAAGGTGCGAAGGGTCGCCTGACGGCCCTGCGGCGTACGAATCATCAATCCGCACTGCAGCAAATAGGGCTCATAGACATCCTCGAGCGTGCCCGGGTCCTCGCCCACCGCGCTGGCAAGGGTCGTAAGTCCCACGGCACGACCGGAGAACGTCTTGGCAAGCGTCTCCAAAATGCGAATATCCATCCAGTCCAGACCGAGCTCGTCGATCTCGAAGAACTCGAGCGCCTGGCGACAGATATCGAGCTCGATGGGACCGTTGCCGCGCACCTGTGCGTAATCGCGCACGCGTTTGAGCAGGCGGTTGGCAAGACGTGGCGTGCCGCGCGAACGCGAGCCGATCTCGAGTGCACTGGGATGGTCGATCGCCACGCCCAGGATAGTTGCCGAGCGCGTCACAATCTGCGCGAGCTCCTCGACCGTGTAGTAATCCAGGCGATATGAAATGCCAAAGCGGTCGCGCAACGGGCCGGTCAACATGCCTGAGCGGGTCGTTGCCGCTACCAGCGTAAACTTGGGAATATCCAGGCGAATCGAGCGCGCCGCCGGACCCTTGCCAATCACGATATCGAGGGCAAAGTCCTCCATCGCGGGGTACAGGACCTCCTCGACCGAACGGTTGAGGCGGTGGATCTCGTCGATAAACAGCACATCACCCGGCTGCAAGTTAGTAAGGATGGCCGCCAGGTCGCCCGTGCGCGCGATGGCAGGGCCACTCGTGGTCTTGATCTGAGCGCCCAGCTCGTTGGCGATAACGGTGGCCAGCGTGGTCTTGCCCAGGCCCGGAGGACCCGAGAAAATCACGTGGTCGAGCGTCTCACCACGGCTCTGCGCCGCTTCGATCAACACGCGCAGGCTCTGCTTGATGTGCTCCTGGCCACAGTAATCGTCCAGGCGCTGGGGGCGCAAAGTGCGGTCGACATCGAGGTCCTCGGCCGTCAGCTCCGAGCCCACCATGCGCTCGCCGTGCGCCATGGATGCCGCCGGCGAGTTGCCGGGCGTCGCCCACAGGTCCTGAGAGTCATCGGCTTCCCACATCACGCATCCATTCCAAGTCGCTTAAGCGCCGCGCCGAGCAAATCCTCGACACGCATATTCTGCCCATCATACCCGCTCAGGGCAACATCGGTCTCCTGCGGGCTAAAGCCCATGGAAAGGAGTGCCGCACGGGCATCGTCTATCGCCGAGGGAGCGGCAGCGGGCACGGGCATCGCAACCTGTCCGGGAATCACGTCGACCGGCACAAAGCCCTTATCCTTGGCAAAGGTGCTCTTGAGTTCCAGGATCAGGCGCTGAGCTGTCTTTTTGCCCACACCGGGTACCTTGGCCATGCCCTTGTCGTCCTCGGCCATCACCAGCGAATACAGCTGCCCCACGGTATAGGTGGAAAGCACGGCAAGCGCCAGGCGCGGGCCAACGCCCGAAACGGACACGAGCCGGTCGAACATCGTGCGCTCATCCTTTGAGGAAAAACCGAAAAGTGTCATGGCGTCCTCGCGCACCTGCATACGCGTGTAGAGACGGACCTCGCCGCCGGGCGTCGGCAACGTAGCCGCAGTGCTGCCCGAGATGCCGAGTTCAAAGCCAACGCCCGACACATCGACGACAGCAGAGCTCATCGTGGACTCGACAAGCGTTCCGTGGAGCTGGGAAATCATCAGTATCCGGTTCCTCTCTGTTGATAGAACTCGCCACCGGTGAGGGCGCGGGTGCGGCTGAGGTTTACGTGGCAGATGGCGCAGGCCAGGGCATCGGCGGCATGGTCGGGATGCGGGTCGTGGTCGAGCTGTGTTAGCGTGCGTACCATATAGGCGACCTGCCGCTTGTCCGCGGCGCCAGTGCCCACCACAGCCTGTTTGATCTGCATGGGCGTGTACTCGCCAATCTCGAGCGCGCATTCCGAAAGCGCTACGAGTGCAGCACCGCGGGCATGCGCCGTGGGGATGGCCGAACGAACGTTGGCGCCAAAGTAGATGCTCTCGACAGCAGCTGTGTCGGGTCGATAACGCTCGACGACATCCTTAAGGTCACGGGCGATATGCGACAGGCGCACCGCAAGCGGGCTGCCCGCGCTGGTCTCGATGCAACCGTAGGCACGGCAGCGAACCTCGCCACGCCGCTCCTCGATAATCCCCCAACCCGTATGAGCCAAACCGGGGTCAATGCCCAAGATAACCAAGCCGACCTCCCCTCGCCACAAGCACAGCGCAAGACAAGGCCCCGCGCATCATTCACGAACGTCTGTTCTAGAATAACACAACGGGGCCAAGATGCTTAGTTGAAGTATCGGGGTTGGAAGCGAATCCTATCCCATAGTTAGTTCTGCGAGAAAAAGGGGAACTGCCTCGGATCTACTGGCGGGTGCGGCATCGGGCCACCCTGGGGACTACCTTGCGAGCCGCCCTGACCGCCCATCATCTTATCGATGGCGTCCTGAACCTCGCCCTCGAACTTTTTCATTCCCTCGTGTAAACGACGCTGACCGTCCTCAGAGCGCAGCTCCTCCATCTGCTCGGGCGAAATGCCCAACAGGTCACCCAATATGTCCATCATCTCGCCACGCATGCGCTCGCTTGTATCCTCGTCGGCAAAGCGGTTCACCTCGGCGCGCGCCAGCGCATCGACCGTCATGCGTTCCTTGCCGCTCAGCCCCAGGTCGGACCACGCGAGCATGTACGGCCAGGCGCGCTCAACAAACGAACGGGCCGAGACGATCGGCGCCGTCGGCAGCATGCGGCGGGCGGCCTCGCCCTGACGCACGAGCATCAGCAGCAGCGAGCAAGCCTCGGGCTTGCCGGCGGCCATCGGGATGTCGTCGAAAGCTCGATTGCGGTCCACGTGCGCCTCGAGCGCGCCATCGACCTCACCCGGCTCAAGCCCGCCGAGCAGCTGTGCCGCGCGGTCGAGCATATCGACCGGACCGTCGAGCGTCGAGAGCGCCTGCGCCAGCACGCGCTCCATACAATCTTCCACCGCGTTGAGCGTCACGAGCTCTTGGGGCACCACGGCAGACGTGCGGTTGCGCACACGCGCCACAAACTCAAGCGTCGACAGGTACACATCGCCAAAGGGCGCAAAGTCGCCCTGGTAACCGCCGCAAAGCGCCGGCGCCGCCAGCGCATACTCGGTTTTGGACAGCGGGCTCAGCGCCATCGCACCCAGCTCGAGCGCCGTGTCCTCCAGCATCAGGCCCAGCGTGCGCGAGCGCAGACGCTCGGCATCGCCCGCCGACACGTCGCGATCGAGCACGCGCGCCGCATCCGGTGCATCGCGCTCGACGGTGCGAATGTGCAGACGCTCGGCGATGGCGCGGACGGCGGCACAGCGGGCACTGTCTCTTATACACATCTCCGAGCCCACGAGACATGCGCAGATCTCG
>USPH01000191.1 GCA_900556515.1 uncultured Collinsella sp. | reverse complement strand
CTCCAGAGCAGATCGGCGGCACCGCCGTCGCGGAGCGCATCGACTACGCCAAGGGCGCGCCGATGCCCGTCGTCAACCCGTCCGATGAGCCCCAGCGCCTTCCCGAGGCGGACGTCCTCGAGTTCAGGCTCGCCGACGGCTCGCGCGTCCTGTTCCGGCCCAGCGGCACCGAGCCCAAGGCGAAGGCCTACGTGTTCGCTAAGGGCGCCGACCGCTCCGAGTCCGAGACCAAACTCGCCGCGCTGGTCGCGGACGCCAAGTCAATCTTGGGAGGAACCCGATAATGATCCACCTCGTCCTGCTCTCCGGCGGCTCGGGCACGCGCCTGTGGCCGCTCTCCAACAGCACCCGCTCCAAGCAGTTCCTCAAGGTCCTGCGCGATGCGGACGGCAACCACGTCTCCATGGTCCAGCGCGTCTTCGGACAGATAGGTTCCGTCGACGCGGATGTCGATATCACCATCGCCACCTGCGCCAGCCAGGAGGAGTCCATCCGCCGGCAGGTTGAGGGCGGCTACGCGCTGGTGCTCGAGCCCGAGCGCCGCGACACCGCCCCGGCCATCATGCTCGCGTGCGCCAACCTCGCGCTCGAGCAGGGCGCCGGCGAGGGGGACACCGTCATCGTCATGCCCATCGACAGCTATGCCGACCAGGCCTACTACGACAGCGTCGTGAAGCTCGACGACGCCGTCCAGTCGGATTTCGCCGAGCTCGTCCTCATGGGCGTGGAGCCCACCTACCCCAGCGGCAAGTACGGCTACATCGTGCCCGCGGCGGGGGATGGCTGGCCCCGCCGCGTCGAACGCTTCACGGAGAAACCCGACGAACAGACCGCCCGTGAGCTGATCTCCCAGGGCGCCCTCTGGAACTGCGGCGTGTTCGCGTTCAGGCTCGGCTGGCTCACCGGCCTCACTGCCAAGTATCTTGAGTGCGGGACCTTCGAGGAGTTCCGCTCACGCTATGCCGAGCTACCTAAGAACTCCTTCGACTACGAGGTCGTGGAGAGGGCGTCGTCCATCGGCGCGGTCTCCTACGCGGGCGAGTGGAAGGACCTGGGCACCTGGAACACGCTGACCGACGAGATGGCGGAGTACACCTCCGGCCGTGTCGTGGTCGATTCTAAGACTTGCGAGAACGTCCACGTTATCAATGAGACCGGTTTTCCGATGGTCGTCGCGGGCATCTCCGATTCGGTTGTCGTAGCGACGCCTGACGGCATCCTCGTCTCCGGCAAGGAGGCGTCGGCCAACATCAAGTCTGAGGTCAACGCCGTCGCGGAGAGCCGCCCCATGTACGAGCAGCGCTCCTGGGGCGAGTACCGCGTCATTGACAGCAGCGTCTTCCCTGATGGGGCCAAGGCGCTGACCAAGGAGCTGATCATTCGTGAGGGTGGCCAGCTCGACTACCAGCGCCATATGAACCGCGGAGAGGTCTGGACGGTCATCTCCGGCACCGGCGAGGTTGTGTTGGACGGCCTGGTGCAGCAGGTGCGCGCGGGCTCCGTCGTTCAGATTCCCGCGACTACGCCGCATTCTGCGCGGGCACTTTGCGGGGACCTGCATGTAATCGAGGTCCAGCACGGCGAGACGCTTGTTAAAGAGGACATTGAGCGTTTAGGCGCTTTTTGGAATTAGTTCACAGTTGAAAGGGATTTTGAGATGAAGAAGGCACTTATCACTGGCATTACTGGTCAAGATGGCAGTTATCTTGCCGAGTTGCTTTTGGACAAGGGCTATGAGGTGCACGGAATTGTCCGTCGCTCCTCGGTTCACACCACGAACAGGATTGATCATCTGCTATCAGAAGGCTCCATCATCCTTCATGATGGTGACTTAACGGACTCTAGCTCCATTATTCGCATTGTGGGCGAAGTTCGTCCTGACGAGATTTATAACCTCGCCGCCCAGTCCCATGTTGGTGTTTCATTTGACGCGGCAGAGTATACCGGTGACTGCGACGCATTGGGCGTCTTGCGCATCCTCGAAGCTGTTCATATGCTGGGCATGGATCAGTCCTGCAGGATTTACCAGGCTTCGACAAGCGAGCTGTATGGCAAGGTTGAAGAGGTTCCCCAGAATGAGAACACCCCGTTTCATCCGTACAGCCCGTATGCGGTCTCCAAACAGTACGGCTTTTGGATGATGAAGGAGTACCGCGAGGCCTACGGCATGTTTGCGGTCAACGGAATCCTCTTCAATCACGAGTCCGAGCGCCGTGGCGAGAACTTCGTAACGCGCAAAATTACTCTTGCGGCCGCCCGTATCGCCAAGGGACTCCAGGACCATCTTGAGCTCGGCAACCTCGACTCCCTCCGCGATTGGGGATATGCGAAGGACTACGTGGAGTGCATGTGGCTCATCATGCAGCAGGATGAGCCCGATGACTACGTTATTGCCACGGGTGTGCAGCATTCCGTGCGCGAGTTCACGGAGTGGTCCTTTAAGCACGCCGGCATCGACCTCCGCTGGGAGGGCGAGGGCTTGGAGGAGAAGGGCTATGACAAGGCGAGCGGCAAGATGCTTGTCTGCGTCAACCCCGACTTCTATCGCCCGACCGATGTCGTCAATCTGTGGGGTGACCCGACTAAGGCTAAGACGGCACTTGGTTGGGACCCTCAAAAGACCAGTTGCGAGGAGCTTTGTCGCATCATGGTAGAGCACGATCTTGAGATCGCTGAGCGAGAAGCGAAGCTGGCCTAATGGGGAAGCGCGTTCTCATCTTCGGCGTTAACGGGTTTGTGGGCACTTTTCTTGTGCACGAACTTGTTTCTGCGGGCTATAAGGTCATAGGCTCTGATTTGCATGAAAAATGTATAATTTCGGAAGTTTCTGCATATTATCCCTGTGACCTTTCGGATGCGAGAGGCGTTTTGTCCCTCGTATCCGAGTCTAACGCCGACTACATCGTAAACCTCGCTGCTATAAGTTCTGTGGGGCAGAGCTGGAGAGCCCCTGCGCTTACAATGCGTATAAACGTTGAAGGTGCTCTTAATATCATGGAGGCGGCGCGCGCTCAGGAAACTTGTGTGCGTGTGCTGCTTGTCGGATCATCGGAGGAGTACGCGCCCAAAGACGGACCACTTTGTGAGAGCGATCCTACGATTGCCAATAATCCTTACGGAATATCCAAAGCTACCCAGGAATGTTTTGCTGCACTCTATGCAAAAGAATTTGGTCTCGGTGTTTGTCTCACGCGTTCATTTAACCATACTGGCCCTGGGCAAAACCCGGCGTTTGTTCTCCCAAGCTGGTGTAGACAGGCTGCCGAAATCGAGAAATCAGCTAAACCCGGCAGGGTGACTGTGGGAAATATTAGCGTGTCGCGAGATTTTAGTGATGTCCGTGATGTTGTGCGCGCATATCGTCTGATTATGGAAAGTGGACGTGCTGGTGAGGTATATAACGTCGGAAGTGGGCGTGCGCTACCTCTGTGCGACTTGTTGGAAACCATCAAAAGTTTTTGTCGTCAACCTATTGAGGTTGAAATCGATACCGCTCTTATTCGGCCGAATGACACAGCGAGCATTTGCTGTGATTATTCAAAAATCAATGAGGAGTTGGGCTGGAAACCAAAACTGTCTCTTATACACATCTCCGAGCCCACGAGACATGCGCAGATCTCGT
>USPH01000190.1 GCA_900556515.1 uncultured Collinsella sp. | reverse complement strand
CGCCCAGCTTTCCTATACCGAGCTCACGCGCTCGCTTATCCATAGCTTTATAGGCTCGAACCAGCCGCACCGCGCGCAGGTCGAGGCGCTCGATGCCCTGGCCGATCACCAAAGTGTTCTGGCCGTTATGGGAACGGGACGCGGCAAGTCGCTCATCTTCCATGTGCATGCCGCGCGCGAGGCGGTTCTTCGCGGGCGTGCGAGCATCTTTGTCTATCCGCTGCGCGCGCTCGTTGCCGACCAGGCCTATCACCTCTCGTCGACGATGGCCGCGCTCGGCATTGGCGTCGGCGTGTTGACCGGCGAGACCGTGGAGGCGGCGCGCGATGACGTGTTCGCCGGCCTGGCTTCGGGCCGCACCGGTATCGTGCTCACGACGCCCGAGTTCCTGTCTATCCACCGTGACCGCTTCGCGCGTTCGGGCCGCATCGGCTTTGTCGTTATCGATGAGGCGCACCACGCCGGCCTTGCCAAGGGCGGCGACCGCAGCGCCTATCTCGACATGCCCGATATCCTCAAAGCCCTGGGCGACCCGGTCGTTATGGCTGCGACGGCCACCGCGACGGCTCCGGTCGTGGCCGAGCTTGCCCGCATGTTGCCGATCACTCGCACGGTGGTCGACGAGACGGTGCGCGAGAACCTGCAGCTCGAGGACGACCGCGACCTTGCGAGCCGCGAGAACCGTTTAGTGTCGATCGTGGCGACGGGGGAGAAGACCGTCATTTACGTCAATTCGCGTGATCAGTCCGTGGCGCTTGCCAAGACACTACGCAAACGCGTTCCCGACTGTGCGACCCGTATCGCGTTCTATAACGCTGGCCTTACGCGCACCGACCGCCATCGCGTAGAAGAAGCGTTTCGAGACGGCAGCCTCAGCTGCATCGTTTCGACCTCCGCCTTTGGTGAGGGTGTCAACCTGCCCGATATCCGCCATGTCGTGCTCTACCACATGCCGTTTGGCGCCATCGAGTTCAACCAGATGAGCGGACGTGCCGGCCGCGACGGCCAGCCCGCCGTAATCCATCTGCTCTATTCGTCGCGCGACGCCCGCATTAACGAGCGCCTGCTCGACTGCTATGCGCCCGAGCGCGACGAGCTCGTCACGCTCTATCGCGCGCTGCAGACCATGTGGCGCTCCAACCGCGGCAAAACCGGGGACGATTCCTTTAGCGCGAGCGATATCGACATCGCGCAGATGTGCCTTGCCATCGATGCTCGCACGCCGGTCGACGAGCGCTCGGTGGAAAGCGGCCTGGGAATCTTCGAAGAGCTTGGTTTTTGTCGCGTTTCGGGGTTTGACGACACTCGTCGTATCGCGATGGCCGAAAACCCCGGCCGCGTGCAATTGAGCAGGTCAATTCGCTATTTGGAGGGCTTGCGCTCGCGCATGGAGTTTTCGGCTTTCCGGAGCTGGGCGCTCGATTCGTGCGCTTCTGATATGCTAGCCAAAGTTAACCGCCCGATCGTACCGCGGGCCTAGGGGAAGGGGACCTCGATGGATGCCGCAGCCCGTACCGCCCATGATTCCACCCTCCAGCCGTTTTCGGAGATGGAGCACTATAAGCATGCCGATGAGCTGCCGCCCGAGATTATGGCGGACAGCTACGACAAGCTGGAGCGCCTGTGCCTCAAATATATGAATGAGGACGACTTTTCTAAGGTTGAGCAGGCCTACTGCTTTGCCGCCGAGAAGCACTGCAACCAAAAGCGCCGCTCGGGCGAGATGTACATTAACCATCCCGTCGAGGTTGCCATCATTTTGGCCGATCTCAAGATGGACTGCGATGTGGTGTGCGCCGCGCTGCTGCACGATACCGTCGAGGATACCGAGACTTCTCTTGCCGATGTTTCCGGCCTGTTTGGCGATACGGTGGCCGAGCTCGTCGATGGCGTGACCAAGCTCACCAACATCGAAGTCGACAGCATGGACGAGAAGCAGGCGCTCACGCTGCGCAAGATGTTCCTCGCCATGTCCAAGGACATTCGCGTCATCATCGTTAAACTTGCCGACCGTCTGCACAACATGCGAACGCTGGCAGCCCTGCGCGAGGATCGTCGCCTGTTTAAGGCTCGCGAGACCATGGACGTGTACGCGCCCTTGGCCGACCGCCTGGGCATGAGCTCTATTAAGTGGGAGCTCGAGGACCTGTCCTTCTTCTACCTGGAGCCCGATGCCTACCAGCGCATCGCGCGCATGGTGGCTGAGTCGCGCGAGGTCCGCGAGCGCTACCTTGCCGAGACCATCAAGACGCTTACCGATGAGCTCAACCGCATTGGTCTGGAGGACTTCCAGATCAACGGCCGCTCCAAGCACTATTGGTCCATCTACCAAAAGATGAAGCGCAAGGGCAAGGAGTTCTCCGAGATCTACGACCTGGTGGCGCTGCGCGTAATTACCCATTCGGTGCGCGATTGCTACTCCACGCTCGGTGCGGTGCATACGCTGTGGCACCCCATGCCTGGTCGCTTTAAAGACTATATCGCCATGCCCAAGGTCAATAACTACCAGTCGCTCCACACGACGGTCATCGGCCCTACGGCTCGTCCGCTCGAGATTCAGATTCGAACCTACGAGATGCATGAGCAGGCCGAGTACGGCATTGCCGCCCACTGGCTATATAAGAAGTCGGGCGGATCGTCTGCTTCCAAGACCAATGACGCTCAACGTTTGGACGACCAGATCAACTGGCTCAAGCATTCGCTCGATTGGGCGGCTTCCGACGAGATTACCGATGCCAAGGAATACCTGCACTCGCTGAAAGTCGATCTGTTCGATCAGGAGATCTTTGTCTTCACGCCCAAAGGCGAGGTCATGGCGCTTCGTGCTGGCTCCACGCCGCTCGACTTTGCCTATGCCGTTCGTACCGAGGTGGGAAACCATTGCGTCGGCGCCAAAATCAACGGTGCGGTGGCTCCGCTCACGCACGAGATCAAGACGGGCGACCGCGTTGAAATCCTGACTAACAAGAGTTCCAAGCCGTCGCGCGATTGGCTCAAGATCGTTAAGACACCTTCCGCCAAGTCAAAGATCCGCCGCTATTTTGCCGCTGCGACCAAGGACGACGACGCTGCCGCCGGTCGCGATATGCTGGCCAAGGACCTGCGTAAGCGTGGCTATGGCATTTCTACGCCGCGTTCGACGCGTGCACTCAACGCCGTGGCGGAGCAGTTTAACTTCAAGCAGCTCGAGGACCTGTTTGCCGCCGTCGGCGCCGGCAAGGTTGCCCCGCGCGCTGTGGGCAATAAGGTCGAGCAAATCTTGGACCCCAAGCCCGAGGAACAGCTCACCAAGGCCGAGGCTATCGCCGAGGTCGTGAAACAGCCGGCCCGAGGCTCCAACCGAAAGCCGCAAAAGCGCGGCAAGAGCGCCAGCAACGGCATTATCGTCAAGGGCGAGAGCAACAGCGGCCTGCTGGTCCGTCTGGCACATTGCTGCAATCCGGTGACGGGCGACGATATCGTCGGCTTCATCACGCGCGGTCGTGGCGTTTCGGTGCATCGCGCCAACTGCCCCAACGTCAAGGGTCTTATGGAGCATCCCGAGCGCATGATCGAAGTGGAGTGGGACGGCGCTGCCGACACCCTCTTCCAGGTCGAGATCGTGGTCGAGTGCCTGGACCGCATGGGCC
>USPH01000189.1 GCA_900556515.1 uncultured Collinsella sp. | reverse complement strand
CAGCACTGCAAGGCCCATGACCTCGATCAGGCCAATGTTCTCCTTTTTAATGTGGTGATACTCGGCATGCGGGTGGAATACGCCCAGCGGATGCTCATCGGTCGTGATGTTGCAGCGAAGCGCCAGATAAGCCTCGTAGATATCGCCACCGGCATTGCCGCGGGAGTCGACGCGGCGGATGACGGGCGTCACAGTGTTGTGCGCCACGCCGTCGGCTGTGTGCGCGATGACGCCCACCGACTCATCGGTCCACTCGCGCCAGGCGAGGATAATCTTCTCGGCAGCGTCGAGCAGCTGAGCGCGGTCATGCGAGCGCAGGCGCAGCACCGAGAGCGGCCACCGCAGCACGGTACCGCTGACCTGGTCAAAACCGGGTACGCTAAACTGCGAGACCTCGGCGGCGTGCATCATGGGGAACTCGTGCGCGCCGCCCTGGAAGTGGTCGTGCGACAGAATCGAGCCGCCCACGATGGGCAGGTCGGCGTTGGAGCCAATAAAGTAGTGCGGGAACAGGTCGACAAAGTCGAGCAGGCAGGTCAGGCCCTTGCGGTCCACGTGCATCGGGCGATGCTCGGAGCTCATAGCAATGCAGTGTTCGTTAAAATACGCATACGGGCTGTACTGGAAACCCCAGCGCTCGCCGTCGAGCTGGATGGGGATAATGCGCAGGTTCTGGCGGGCGGGGTGAGCGCCGCCGTCGGCTGTGGCGGAGCGTCCGGGGTAGCCCTCGTTTTCGATGCAGAGCTGACAGGCGGGATACTTCTCGCCTGTGTTTTTGGCGGCACCGGCCGCGGCAATATCGCGCGGGTCCTTTTCGGGCTTTGACAGGTTGATGGTGATCTCCAGGTCACCCCAGTTGGTGGAAGTGCTCCATTTGATGTTGCGCGCGATGGCGGCGCGGCGCACGTAACCGGCGTCACAGCACAGGCCGTAGAACCAGTCGGTCGCGGCGCGGGGCTCGTTGACGCCCATGCGGCCGTTGAATTCCTCGTTTACAACCGAAGGCCTCGGCATCAGCACGCCCATGATGCGCATGGCGATGCGGTCGCGGCCCGATGCCGTGTCCTCGGCGGCACCGTTGACAACGGCGGCCTCGGAAAGCGCGGCAAGCGTGCCCTCCAGGTCAAAATTGGGGAGTGTATCGGGGTGCAAGAACGAGAGTTTCTCGACCTGGAGCGCCCAGGCCATGTCGAGCGCCGGACCCGTGGCGCCGATGCACTCGAGAATGGTGTTGTAGGCCCAGATGCGATCGTCCTGGCCGATCATCGATCGATGGATGGCATACTCAATCAAGCCCTGCGCAGCCTCGCGCACGTCGGTCATTACAGCCATGCCGCGTAAGCCCCCTTGTCAGTAATTGCGTAGTGGCGGGCAGAGCCTTCGCCCAGCCAGCTGTTCATCTTAGTGATAAAGGTGTCGACGAGCTCGAGCGGCACGAAGGCCTGGATGGTACCGCCAAAGCCGCCGCCGTGAATACGAACGGCGCCACGGCCGTCGAGCACATGCTCGGCAAGAGCAAGCGCGTACATGGAAGGCTGCTCGGCACCCAGTTTGGCAACAACATTCTGCAGGTACAT
Organism: uncultured Collinsella sp.; assembly: GCA_900556515.1. GTDB lineage: Bacteria > Actinomycetota > Coriobacteriia > Coriobacteriales > Coriobacteriaceae > Collinsella. Next base: position 2,124 of record USPH01000189.1, on the reverse strand, counting down.
GGCAGAGCTGGCGCCGGACTCGCGCGTCAGGACCAGGAACTGGTCAATGTCGCCGGCGTTCAGGGCCGCCCAGCGCTTATCGACCAGGCCGTTCTCGTACCAGTAGTGAACGGCACGCAGGCAGGCGCGGTCGCCCAGCTTGGCGCGCAGCTCGGGGAGCTTGGCGTCAAAATCGGCAACGTTTACCTCGCACAGGCGTGCCTTGCCAAACTCGGCGGCGACGTCTTGCATTTCGCGCGGAACGGCGGCGTAGTCATCGGTGGCGGCCACGTGGTCGGCGCCGACCTTAACGAGCACGAGCGCATAGCCGTGGTCCTCAAAGTTGAGCTCGAGCTTCTGGGTTTTAGGCTGAGCCTGGTCCTCAAAGTCCATGTAGGCAAGGCCGCCCAGACATACGGCGGCCTGGTCCATCAGACCGCAGGGCTTGCCGTAGTAGTTGTTCTCGGTGCGCTGGCTCATCTGAGCGAGCGTGACGGGCTCAATGGTGGGCGCGCCCCAGAGCGTCTCCATGGCACGACCGTACGCGGCCTCGACGGCGGCAGAGCTGGAAAGGCCGCCACCCGAGGGGACGGAGCAGGTGAAGGCGAAGTCGAAGCCGTGGGGCTCAACGCCAAGGGCTGCAATCTCGTGCGCCATGCCGCGGACGAGGCTTGCGGACGTGCCCTTCTCGGACTCCTGAACATCCAGCGTGTCGAGCGTGATCTCAAACGTAGGATAGCCCTCGTCGGCGACGCGAATCTTGTTGGAGTCGGTTGCCACGGCGATGCCGTCGACAGCGACATCGAGCGAGCCGGCGATAACGTGACCGCCTTCGTGATCGGTGTGATTACCGCTGATCTCGGAACGCCCGGGCGCGTGCACGTAGAGCACCTGGCGGTCGCCGATGGGGCCAAACTCCTCCTCAAACAGCTTGGTGAGCGTGGCGAGCGTCTTTTCGTCGGGGGTGGTCATGAGGATCCTTTCCTTGGCGCGTACAGTGAGTTTTGCGTCGTTATGAGTACGTTAACAATTTGAAGCAGCGTGAACTCAGCATCCACAATGCCGCACGTTAAGGGCTATGTTAACGTACTCATAACACAACGCTTATTACTTTTTGAGAATCTGGTAATCGGTCGAAATTCGGCCGTGAACGGTAGTGCCGTATGGACTTATAGAGCAGAAGAGCTGCAGCTAGAAAAAGTAGAGTACGTTAACATGCGTCCGATGATAGCGGCCCTCCGCGCGGGCTCAATTCCTGCACGGGTCGGCATGCACGTTATTCAGATCTCGCAAGGGTGAAGGTGATCTTGTGGCAAGGCGCCCCTCCAACGATACAGGCTCGCGTCCGGTTTCAATGGCCGACGTCGCCCGCGCTGCCGGCGTTTCGCAGCAGACGGTTTCGCGCGTCGCCAACGGCCTGCCCAATGTGAACGAGCAGACGCGCCAGCGCGTGCAGGCCGCCATGCAGGAGCTCGGCTTTCGCCCGAGCTATGCCGGCCGTTCGCTGCGCGACGGTCGCTACCATTCGGTCGGCCTATGCGTCAACGATGTCACCAAGTTTGGGAATCTGACGATGATTGACGGCATTGCCAGCGCCGCACGCGAGCATGCTTGCGCCATCACGCTGGTCGAGATGTCCAAGACCGAGGAGTTTTCGCTTGCCGAGGCCACGCGTCGCATGGCGGCGCTGCCGGTCGATGGCATCATCATCGGCATGAGCCGCATGGCGCCCGACTTTGAGTCTTTCGATCCGCTGCCGGGAATCGGCACGGTTATCGTCACCATGTATGCGCATCCGCGCGTGACCACGGTCGATTCCGACCATTACGGCTGCTCGCTGCTGCTTATGGATCACCTGTTTGAGCTTGGTCACGAGCAGATTCGCTATATCGGCGGCCCGTCCTTCTCGGTGGACGAGCAGTTCCGCCGCGCCGGCTGGCAAGACGCGCTCGAGCGCAGGCATATCGAGCCGGTAGAGCCGCTCGAGGGTGACTGGTCTGCCAACAGCGGCTACGAGGCCGGCAGGTATCTGGCAGAGCACGACCGCACCATGACGGCGATTTATGCGGCAAACGATCAGATGGCAAATGGCGCCATCGCCGCGCTGCGCGATAGCGGCCTGCGCGTGCCCGAGGACGTGAGCGT
>USPH01000188.1 GCA_900556515.1 uncultured Collinsella sp. | reverse complement strand
GTCCTGGTTCAGGTAGGCGTTCTGGACCGTGCCGAGCGCCATCATGCCGAACTCCTCGGACATGCCGAAACGGGTCACCATGTTGCGCGCAAGCTTGGTCGCCTGTTCGATATCGTTCGCGGCGCCGGTGGTCATCTCGCCGAAGATGAGCTCTTCCGCGGCACGTCCGCCGCAGTAGACGGCGAGCTTGTTCAGGACCTCCTGGCGCGTCGTCAGGAACTTCTCGTCCTGCTCGACCTGCATGGTGTAGCCGAGCGCTCCGGACGTGCGCGGAACGATGGTGATCTTGGTGACCGGGGCGCCGTCGCTCTGGCTGGCGGCAACGATCGCGTGGCCGATCTCGTGGTACGAGACGACCTGCTTCTCGTGGTCCGAAAGCACGGTAGACTTGCGCTGCTGGCCCGCGATGACAACCTCGACCGATTCCTCGAAGTCCTCCTGCGTGGCGCGGTTGCGCCCCTGGCGCACGGCGCGGAGCGCACCCTCGTTGATGATGTTGGCGAGGTCTGCGCCCGAAGCACCGGGCGTGGCGCGCGCGATGGCCGAGAGGTCGATCGGCGGCTGGACCTTCACATCCTTGGCATGGAGCTCGAGAATGGACTTGCGGCCGGCCAGATCAGGAAGCTCGACGGGGATGCGGCGGTCAAAACGACCGGGGCGCAGTAGAGCGGGATCGAGACTGTCGGGGCGGTTGGTTGCGGCAAGGACAACGATACCCTTGTGGTTATCGAAACCATCCATCTCGGTCAGCAACTGATTGAGCGTCTGCTCGCGCTCGTCGTTGCCGCTAAAGCCGCCGCCATCGCGCTTCTTACCGATGGTATCGATCTCATCGATAAAGACGATACACGGGGCCTTTTCCTTGGCCTGCTTAAACAGGTCACGAACCTTTGCAGCGCCGCGACCAACAAACATCTCAACGAACTCAGAGCCCGAAATGCTAAAGAACGGAACACCGGCCTCGCCGGCAACAGCCTTGGCAAGCAGGGTCTTACCGGTACCCGGAGGGCCAACAAGGAGAGCACCGCGCGGCAGCTTGGCGCCGATCTCCTCGTAGCGCTGCGGCTTCTCCAGAAAGTCGACGACCTCCTTGAGAGACTCCTTGGCCTCTTCCTGGCCGGCGACGTCCTTAAAGGTCACGCCCACGTCCTTGGAGGCGATCACGCGCGCGCCGGACTTACCCAGTCCGCCTCCGCCAAAACCGCCGCCGCCAAAGTTCATCGACGGGCCGTCATCGCCCATAGCCTTCTTCATGCGGCGGTTGAGCCACCAACCGATGAGGAAGAAAATCGCCATGGGAAGAATGAGTGTGAGCAGGTAGTAGGTCATCAAACCCGAGTTTTTATCGGGAACGACCGACTCCAGCGAAGCGCCAGACTCAAGCACGCGATCGGTAAAGCCCGCATCGTTCGGCACACCGGTCGTCTTATAGGCGATGTTCTCGTCCTCGCCCTTCTTGGTGTAATAAATCGAGTAATCGTCCGTGTTGTACTCGACCTTGTCGACACTCTTCTTATCGAGCGCCTTGACAAACGTCGAGTAATCGGTCTTCGTAATCTGCTGCGTGTGACCGATGTTGGGGAACAGAACGGTCGAGAGCACGAGGTAGACGACGAAGGCGATGAGCACGTAGAGGATCATATTCCGTCTACGCTTGTTGTCATCCATCTCCATCTGCTTGAACTCCATCTACTGGGGTTGATAATGGTTTCTAGAATACCCAACCCGAGCGACGATAAACCGACGCCGGGCACGAAAGGACAGAGATGGCATCACTGTAAGTCGGCAAGGTTCAAATCTATACAGGCGACGGCAAGGGCAAGACGACGGCTGCTTTGGGGCGCGAGAGGATGTCGAGGAACTGATTGCGATAAAGCCCGCCACCACGGAGCTCGTGCTCCCCGGCCGCGGCTTGCTACCCCTCGCCGACCTTGCCGACCTAGTAACCGAAATGCGCCCCGTCAAACACTACTTCGATGAAGGTCTCCTAGCCCGCCAAGGCATCGAATACTAATTGATTCGTTTTCCGCCAACACCTAAAGCTCATAAGGAAGTTGCGGTGGAATAGTACTTGTTTGACGGTCCGCAAGGACTTTTCAGGAACTATTTCACCGCAACTTATCAGGGGTATCCGACGGATGAGCTAGGCGGTGGCGCGGCCTAGCCAGTTGCCGCTGTGGTGGTAGACGGTGAACATGGTTGCGGTGATGAGCCAGGTTACGGGGTAGACCAGCAGTAGATGCTCAAGCGACGGATCGAAGGGCATGATTGCAAACACCCAGATCACCCTCAAGACAACGGTGCCAAAGATGGTGAGCATCATAGGCTGCAAGCTCACGCCGGCGCCGCGAATGGAGCCCGACGCGTTTTCGATAATCGAGAAGATCGCGTAAAACGGCGCGATGAAATGAAGAATCGTCGTGGTGTACGCCGAAATCGAAGCATCGTCGACAAACAGACGCGACAACGGACCCGAGAACACCAGCAGCACGGCAGACAGGCCACCAATGAGCATAAACGACAGCACGAGCGACGTATGGTAGCCCTTGCGCATGCGCTCGTAGTTGCGCGCGCCAAAGTTCTGCGCCGAGAACGTAGTGATCGATACGCCGAGCGCCTCGGTCACCATCCAGATAATGCCATCCAGGCGCCCAGATAGACCCCAAGCAGTCGTGACATCGGCGCCAAACGAATTAACCGACACCTGGATCAGCACGTTCGAGATCGAATAGGCAGCCGATTGAAAACCGAGTGGCAGACCACACGAGATCATACTCTTGCAAATACCGCGATCGATACCGAGCTTAGACAGCGAAAGACGCCATGCACCCGGAGCGCGCATCATGCGCAACACGATCATCGTTGCATTGGAGCAAATGGTCAGCGCCACTGCGATGCCGCAGCCCAGCGCCTCCATATGCAACACAGCGACAAAGATGATATCCAGCACCACGTTAACAAGGCAGCCAGAGGCAATGATCACGGCGGGCCCGCGCGTGTCGCCCACGGCACGCAGCAGTGCGGTTCCCATATTCAGCAGCAGCGCCGCAACCATCGCGGCAAAATAACAGCGAGCATAGGCCACACCCTCGGCCAATAGTTCATGCGGCGTGTTCATAAGCACCAGCATGGGCTCAACGAACACTATGCCAAGAATCGAGAAAGCGATACCGCCCACCAGCGCGAGCGTCATGGCTGTATGGACCGAACGACTCAGTCGCTCATCATCGTGCTGGCCAAAATACTGACCGGTAATGACCGCGCAGCCGGCGCCGACGCCAACGCAAAAGCCAATGCAGAGCTCGGTGAGCACCATCGTGGCTTGAATGCCACCCAGCGCGAGCTTGCCGCCAAACTGGCCAACGATATACGTACCGATAAGCGTGTAGGCCTGCTGAAAAAACGAACTAAAAAAGATGGGAACGCACAGCGACAGCAGCAGTTGCCAAATGACACCCTGCGTTACATCGATAGCCGTAGATTTCTTAGCCACACGCCCTCCCCGCCAGCATACGTCAAACAACATAACGGCAATTTAAGACCAAAGCCAATACTAGCTTAGCACCGACTGGCGGCGACCGAAACACCCCGAATTAGAGCGCGGTGCGGAAAACTGCCTAGTGATACAAACCCGGCTGGTAGTGATACTCATTGCCTGTCTCTTATACACATCTCCGAGCCCACGAGACATGCGCAGATCTCG
>USPH01000187.1 GCA_900556515.1 uncultured Collinsella sp. | reverse complement strand
GCTTCGTCGGCAGCGTCAGATGTGTATAAGAGACAGCAAACCAATCTATTAGTCAAAACTCGTTGGCAAGCTCGCGCCGTCAGACCCGCGGCGTATGTCTTTGCCTCGCGCGACCCTGCGAAGCCGTGAGCGAGAGGGAAAGGGATGCGCCGCGGGTCTGACGCCCGGAGCGGTAAAGCCGGCAGTTGCCCTGCGCTCCGTAGTCGGTGAGGACAGACTACATGCCCGCGAGACCTCGGGCGGCGGTGGCGCACATAAACGCCAAGGCTAAAATCACGAGTGAGCCCGCGATGTCTGCCAGCACGCCCATTGCACGGCGCTCAAACAACCAACTCTCAAAGTGCGGAGCGACGTTGCGCCAGACACGCCACAACAAGATGCCCATACCGATGACGCCCGGGATATTGAGCAGTAAGATCTCGGAGCACAAAAGACCAATCAGGTTGCCGGCGACAAAACCAGCATCGCCCTCGCAGTATTTGCGGTAGACCATATACAGCATGTACGCCACAAACGGCTGCAAGCACGCAGAAATAAACGTGACCACCATCGAGGGGTCCTGAGAAAAGACATCGGTGAGCTTATCCACGCTCGTGGCATCCTTAGAGGCCAGGAACAGGCCAATGACCACCACGGGCACCACGCCCAAGATGACCTCGACCAGAGTAAATAACTTGGCAGTCAAATCCTCACTAGCCGAATTCAAATAAGGCGCCCACTCAGGATGAGCATGCGCACCGACCTTCTTCTCCTTATCGGCACGCTTTGCCTTGCCGCCCTTAACAACCCGACGCTCAGGATCCTTACGTGTCCCCGCTGCAGCAACCCGAGCCCGAGATTTCTTACCCATAAAAAACACCCCATCAGGTAGTAGATAAACGAAAAGTCGCTACCCAGTGTACCCCACCCATGAACGGTGCCGTCCCAACCAGCCCCCACACAAAACGTGCCGCCCCAAAAGGGGCGGCACACAAACTTTAATATCAGCTTTTCTGTAGCGAGCACGCGACGACCCGAAGCCGGAGCGCAGGGCGGGGAAATACCTTTGCCTCGCGCGACCCTGCGGAGCCGTGAGCGAGAGGGAAAGGTATTTCCCCGCCCTGCGCTCCGCAGTCCACGTTCGTATCGGCGCTAGTAGTTCACCACCTGCTCCTCAAAGTACGCCTTGGGGTGGTTACACACCGGGCACACCTCAGGCGCCTCGGCACCCACATGCAGGTGCCCGCAGTTCAGGCACTTCCACACCTTCACGCCCTCACGCTCAAACACCTCGCCCGACTCGATGCGCTCGACGAGCTTGTTGTAGCGCTCCTCATGGGCCTTCTCGACTGCGGCGACACCACGGAACTTTGCGGCAATCTCGGCAAAGCCCTCTTCCTCGGCGGTCTTGGCAAACTCGTCGTACATCGTGGTCCACTCGTAGTTCTCACCCGCGGCGGCATCGCGCAGATTGTCCAGGGTATCGGGGACGGCGCCATCGTGCAGATACTTAAACCACAGTTTGGCGTGCTCGGACTCGTTGCCAGCCGTCTCGGCAAAGATGTTCGAGATCTGAACGTAGCCGTCCTTCTTGGCCTTGGAGGCATAGTAGCGATACTTGGTGTGTGCCTGGGACTCACCGGCAAAAGCAGTCTCGAGGTTCTTCTTGGTTTGGGAGTTCTCAAAATCCATAGGTGTACTTCCCTTCAACGCATACCGCCCGTAGGCTTCGAGCGGCCTCGTCTTTAGGATGCCCTCATGCCGAAAATCTAAACCTTACAATCCCGTTCTTCAGATTTGCATAGGCTAGATGCTCAGCCAGCGATCGCCCTCGACTCGGCAAAAGCCCTCACGCTCCAGGTCGGCTAGAATGCCCGCGACAAGCTCGCACTCGACCGGCCCGCGACCGGCTGCCGTCTCCATTTCGTTAACGCCCACCACGGCATCAGCAAGCGTAATCCCCGCCGGCTGGCCATCGCGCGCTGCCAGCAACATGCGCACGATATGCGCGCGTTTTTGGCGACGCGAGCCCTCGAACTTGGACTGACGACTATAGCCCGCCGAGCGCCTGGACGGATTGGGCAGCGTCTTCTTAAGATACGCGCCATAATCTAGCAGCGCGTAATACCACGCGCGCGGCGTGTCGGCATCGTCTTGAGGCACGGCAAAGGGCGCGATCTCATCCGCCACCGCACCGGGGGCCGCCGGACAGGCGGCTTGAATCAGCGGCACCAGCTCGCGATCGGGAACAGCCGGCACATCGGGAAAGAAATGATGCAAAAAGACCGTGCGCACGTTGGTCTCTAGATACACACCCGGAAGATCAAACGCAAACGACCGGATACCCTGCGCCGTTGCCGGGCCAATACCAGGCAGAGCGACCAAGTCACGCGTCTCACGCGGAAACTCCCCGTCCCAGTCCTCTACAACGCGCTGAGCGGCCTTGTGGAGCGCCAGAGCACGTCGGTTGTAGCCCATCCCCTGCCAAGCGTCCAAAACATCGGAAGGCGCGGCCTGGGCAAGCGCCTGCACGGTCGGAAAGCGATCGAGCCACGCCGGCATGCGCGTCTCCACGCGCGGCACCTGTGTTTGCTGCAGCATGACCTCGGAAAGCCAAATGATGTACGGGTCACGCGTACGGCGCCACGGAAGGTCGCGATAACGCAGGACCCCTTCCGAACGAATCATCGAACGAAAGGGGTCCTGAATCATGGCTATGCTCCTTATGCGGCGCTATTCCTCCCGGTAAGCGCACGCGCAGGTGGCGTACTCGGGAAACGCTTCGCGGTCGGCGAACTTGGAATCGACGGCCGGGAACTGGCGGTGAGCGACGATGTCGCCGAGCGAAACGGAATCGAGGTAGTCGCGCATCAACGCCTGAGCTCCGGCCCACAGGGGATGATAGCAGCACGCGCCCATGCGCGCACAGTCACCATCGGGCGCAGTGCAATCGTTCATGACCATAGGACCCTGAACGGCCTCGACGACCTGGCGGATAGTGACGTCGTCCGGACTGACCTTGAGACGCATGCCACCGTGGACGCCGCGCAGGCTCTCCACAATACCGGCCTGGACCAAACCGTGCTGAATCGAGCGGGCAAACGAATACGGGACATTGACCTCTTCGGCAGCGGTGCGAACAGAAAGCAAACGCTCCGGATCCTCGGCAAGCATCGCCAGCATACGAAGGGCGTAATCAGTCTTCCTCGATATGTCCATTTTTCCCCTTTCAAGGAATACGAACAGCTCGAACGAGCTCCGGGGCCGAGCTTGTGTCGAGACGCTAAATGACCGCTAGGACATCCAAATGATAAATAGGATATCCACTGAGTGCCGCGCTTGGAGCGAAATGCATCAGATGCGGCCTACAGTGCAATTTAGTATAACCTAACCCCCTGTCTCGTTGAACAGGTGTTGCGCAACAAAGCTGTTGTTTAGACAGATATACTTACTGGATTTTACTTGCGTTCCCGAAGACGCGGGGATTCTGGGCGAAGATGCGCCAGGGCGATCGTTCTATCGAAACAAAGTACATCAAACGCAAAAAGCCACGTCCGAAGACGTGGCTTTAATTGCGTTGGCGGGAAGTACGGGGCTCGAACCCGCGACCTCCGACGTGACAGGCCGGCGCTCTAACCAAACTGAGCTAACTCCCCAGGCAGACGTTCGCGTTTGTTTCCGCTCGCGTGCGCTGCGGGGATTAGTATACACAGAAGCTGTCTCTTATACACATCTGACGCTGCC
>USPH01000186.1 GCA_900556515.1 uncultured Collinsella sp. | reverse complement strand
GTCGGCAGCGTCAGATGTGTATAAGAGACAGGAGCTCTATAGTGAGCAGGGCATTGAGTTTGACGCCGCCGAAGTCGCCCAGCAGGTTCGCGACTTCTTCCATGGCCGCCTGGTGAGCATGGCCCGCGACGAGAAGATCCCGGCCGATACCGTTGCTGCCGTCTCCGCGGTGCACATCATCGCCCCGTCCGTCTTCTTCGCCCGCTGCGCCGCCCTCGACGAGGCTCGCAAGAACGACGCCGAGACCTTTGACAACCTGGCGACGGCCTATGCCCGTGCCGCGCATATCTCCAAGCCCGAGCTGGGCGCGGAGTACGACCGCGCCCTGATGGGCGAGGTCGAGCTCGCGCTTGCCGATGCCTCCGAGGCTGCTCAGACCGCTGTCGACGCCGCCCTTGCTGCCGAGGATTACCCGGCCGCATTTGCGGCCCTTGCCGCCCTGCGCGCCCCCATCGACCGCTTCTTCGATGAGGTTATGGTCATGGACAAGGACGAGCAGCTCCGCGATAATCGCCTTAAGCTGCTCAACCGCTTCGAGGCCGTTTTCTCCGGCATTGCCAACATCGGTGAGCTTGCCCGCAAAAAGTAAGCCAGCCTGCGCGTAAGCGCAAAAGGAGCCCCGCATGGATTGCCCGGTCACCGCTCGTCCCACCGTTATCGTTATCTCCGACTCGCTCGGTGATACCGCTTGTGAGGTGGTGCTTGCGGCGTCCGGGCAATTTGATGAAGGGGCTTTTTGTGTTTTGCGCCTGCCTAAGGTGACTTCTGTGGAGCAGGTCAAGTCATTTGTGGGGCCGCGCGTCGATGCCGACCATCGCGATATCGCCGTGTTCCATACCATCGTCGACCCGGCGCTACGTGCTCGTGTGCTCGATTACCTGGGCATGCTGCATATTCGCTCGGTCGACCTGATCGGCCCGACGCTCGCCGTGCTGTCGTCGCTCATCGGTGTACCGCCCAAGGGCGTCGCGGGCGTGATTCACAGGACCGATGACCGCTATTTCCATCGTATCGAGGCCATGGAGTATTTCGTTGAGCACGATGACGGGCGCGGCTGCGACGATCTGTCGGGTGCCGATATCGTGCTGCTGGGCGTATCGCGCACGTCCAAGACGCCGCTGTCGATGTTTTTGGCCTTTCAAGGTTACAAGGTTGCCAATGTTCCGTTGGCCCATGGCATGGAGCCGCCCAAGTCAATTTACGAGGTCGACCCGATGCGTTTGTTTGGCCTGATTTCGACCGTCGACGTTATTTCCGAGATTCGCGATAGCCGCTTGGGCGATGACTACGCCCGTGCCGTCGCCGGCTCCTATGCCGAGCCCGAGAGCGTGCGCAGCGAGCTCGAGGAAGCTCGTGCCCTCATGAAGCGCCTAGGCTGCTTTGTGGTGCGTACCGACGGCAAGGCCATCGAGGAAAGCGCTGCCGAGATCATTAGCCACTTGGAGGAAATCCAAGAAGCCCGCGCCCGCCGCGCCGCCAGTCGAGTGCAGCAAAGTTAGCTCATTGGAGTAGTTAAAAAGCCCCGTCCTAAATAGACTACCTCAAAATAATGCACGATAATGATAAAGCGATTTAGCAAGAAACTTGCATCTGACCTGCATTTCTCTTGCAGTGGTATCTTCATAAGGTAACCACCTTTATCTACCGTTTACCGCCAGTTTTAGCACGTTTACCAAACCGCGCGCCCTCTGCTCAAGCCTGCCCAAAACGCGCCGTATAGTTCCCTCACGGCCCGCATCCGGTGGGTCGATTCGTTACCACGGTCGTGCGCGTAAGTGCATGGAAGGGGAAGTATCGTGAGCGATTGCAAGAGGGTTTATCGTTTTGGAACCGACGCCCAGGGCACCTGTGTCACTGAGGGCGACAAGTCCATGAACTTCGTGCTTGGCGGCAAAGGCGCAAACCTTGCCGAGATGAGCCGTATCGGCCTGCCGGTTCCCGGTGGCTTTACTATTACCTGCCAGACCTGTGTCGAGTACTCCGGTGCCGGCAACGTCTGGCCCGAAGGCGCACTCGATGAGATCGTTGCCGCCGAGGCTGACCTCGAGGCCCGCTGCGGCAAAAAGCTCGGCGACGCCTCCGATCCGCTGCTCGTGTCGGTTCGCTCGGGCGCTCCGTTCTCCATGCCCGGTATGATGGACACGGTCCTCAACTTGGGCCTCAACGACGATTCCGTTCAGGGTCTCATCGCCCAGACGCAAAATCCGCGTTTTGCCTGGGATAGCTACCGCCGCTTTATCCAGATGTTTTCCAACGTCGTCATGGGCGTTGATGCCGACCTGTTCGAGAACGCCCTGACCCAGGCCCGCCTGGTCGCCGGCATTCGCGTCGATTCCGAGCTTTCGGCCGAGGACCTGCAGGAACTCGTCGAGACCTTCAAGGGGATCTTCTCCGAGAACGTCGAGGCCGCCCTGTATCCCGAGCTCGAGGTTGCCGACGGCAAGCCCGTCTTCCCGCACGATCCTGAGCTTCAGCTGCGCCTTGCCATCCAAGCCGTCTTTGGCAGCTGGATGAACGAGCGCGCCTGCATCTACCGCAAACAGCACGGCATCTCCGACGAGCTCGGTACTGCCGTCAACGTCCAGGCCATGGCCTTTGGCAACAAGGGCGAGACCTCTGCGACGGGCGTCGCCTTTACGCGTAATCCGGCCGACGGCACCAAGGAGTTCTACGGCGATTTTCTGGTTAACGCCCAGGGCGAGGACGTCGTCGCCGGCATCCGCAACACCGAGCCCATTGCCGACCTCAAGACCACCCCGGGCCTCGAGTCCGCAGGTGAGGAGCTCGAGCGCGTGTTCCTGACGCTCGAGGATCATTATCGCGATATGTGCGATATCGAGTTCACCATCGAGCAGGGCAAGCTCTGGATGCTCCAGACCCGCGTGGGCAAGCGCACCGCCACCGCCGCCCTGCGCATCGCTATCGAAATGGTCGAGGAGGGCCTGATCACCCGCGAGGAGGCCGTGAGCCGCATCGATCCCGCGCAGCTCGACCAACTCCTGCACCCGCAGTTTGACGCCTCCAAGAAGTACGAGGCGCTGGCCAGCGGTCTGAACGCCAGCCCCGGTGCCGCCGTGGGCGAGGTCGTGTTCTCGAGCGACGACGCCGTCACGCGTTCCGCCGAGGGCCACAAGGTCATTCTGGTTCGTTGGGAGACCAACCCCGACGACCTGAAGGGCATGGTCGCCGCCGAGGGCATCCTGACCAGCCACGGTGGCAAGACGAGTCATGCCGCCGTTATCGCCCGCGGCATGGGTACGCCCTGCGTCTGTGGCGTTGAGCGCTTCCATATCGACGCCGCCGAGAAGGTCGTGCGCATCGAGGGCAGCGACCGCGTGCTGCGCGAGGGCGATGTCATCTCCATCGACGGCACCCAGGGCATCGTCGTCGACGGCGCCGTCGACCTGGTCTCCGCCGAGCTTACCGGCGATCTGGACACCATCCTGTCCTGGGCCGACGAGATTCGCCTGGACGAGACCTGTGGCCATGCCAACCATGTGCGCGTCAACGCCGACAATCCCGAGGATGCCGAGCTTGCGCTCGAGTTTGGCGCCGAGGCCATCGGCCTGTGCCGCACCGAGCACATGTTCCTGGGCGACCGCAAGAACATCATCCAGAGCTTTATCCTGTCTGACGATGAGGCCGTGAAGCAGCAGGCCCTGGCCGACCTGCTCAAGGTTCAGACCTGTCTCTTATACACATCTCCGAGCCCACGAGACATGCGCAGATCTCG
>USPH01000185.1 GCA_900556515.1 uncultured Collinsella sp. | reverse complement strand
CAGCCCATGAGCTGAGCGGCGGCCTTGTCCTCGGACACGGCGCGCATGGCTTTGCCCATCTTGGTCTTACCTGTAAAGAACATCAGGCCGGCCATGATAACCAGGCAGGCGACGATGGTGACGAGCGAGACGGCGCTTACGTTGAACTTGGCCAAGAACTCCGGCACCTGGAAGGTGACGAGCGAAGTAAAGTTCTTGGGCGTGGCGCCCCACAGAAGCTGCGCGGCATTCTGCAGGAAGTAAGACACGCCGATAGCCGTGATCAGAACGGCCAGCGGGCCCGCCTGACGCAGCGGCTTGTATGCCAGACCCTCGATGAGAACACCGAGAACGGTACAGACCACACAAGAGAGAACTACAGATGCCCAGCCCGGGAGGCCGAGATACGACGTGGCGCAGAACGAGACATAGGCACCGACCATGATGACATCGCCGTGAGCGAAGTTCAGCATCTTGGCGATACCGTAGACCATGGTGTAGCCCAACGCGATGATGGCGTAGACGCTACCCATGGACAGGCCGTTGACCAGGTATTGGATAAAGACCGTCATGTTCCACATCCCCCTTTCGAATAGGTTTCCAGTTGATGTATGAAACAGGGACGTTACACTGTCCCTAGATACCAAGCAAGCAGGGAAGGCCAAAACCTCCCCTGCTTGGGATCAAAACCGCTCTATGTAAGGCGGCCTATTAGGCCTGTACGTACTTGCCGTCGGTGATGACGTACGCCGTGGGCTCCTTCTGGACCTGGCCCTTATCGTTCCAGGTGAGCTTGCCGGTCAGACCGTCAACGGTAATCTTGAGCATAGCCTTGGACAGCTTCTCGGCGACCTCGGTCGGGTCGGCATCGATACCAAGACCGGCCTCCTTGACGGCCTCGGCCACCGCGTGCACGCCGTCGTAGGCGTCGGCGGCAAACTGGTCGGGGGTATCGCCGTACTTATCCTTGTAGGCGTTGACGAAGTCGGCGTTCTTCTCGTCGTCGGCGGAGAACGGGGTCATGAGCAGCAGACCCTCGGCAAGAGAGGTATCGAAGCCCTCAACGCCCAGGATGCCGTCCATGCCGTCGCAGCCCATCATCTTGACGTCGTAGCCCATGTCCTTGGCGTTCTTGAGCAGGACGGACGCCGGCGTGTAGTAGATCGGCGCAAAGATCATGGTGGCACCGGCCTGCTTGGCCTTGGTCAGCTGGTTGGTAAAGCTCGTGGCGGAGTCGTCCTTAAAGGTCTCCTCGTCAACAATCTCGAGCTTTGACTCAGCGGCCTGGGCCTTAAAGGAATCTGCGATACCCGAAGAATAGGCGTCGCCGGAGTTATAGAACAGCACGAACTTCTCGTTCGGATACTTCTGGGCCAGGAACTTGGCGGCGTTGACACCCTGGTTGGGGTCGGTGAAGCAAACCTGGAAGACGCAATCCTTGCCGTCGGTGACGTCCTCGGAGGACGCGGACGGGGTGATCATGAACGTCTTGGGGTCGTTACCGCACTCTGCTGCAACGGCAACCGACGCACCCGTGGTGGTCGGACCGACGAGGGCCTGCATGCCCCAGTCGAGCAGGGTGTTGAAGGCGTTGACGGCCTTCTCGCCATCGGCCTGGTCGTCCTCGGCCTTGCTGGCAAGCGGCAGCTCCTTGGTCGAGAAATCCTTGCAGCCAAGCTCGACACCCTGGGTAACGGACTTGCCGTAGGACGCGTTGGCGCCGGTCAGCGGGCCGATGGTGCCGATCTTAAACGAAGCGTCGCCCGAAGCGGAACCGCTGTCGCCGCCGTTGGAGGAGCAGCCAGCTAGAATGGACATCGCCCCCAGACCTGCTGCGCTCGCGATAACGCTCCTGCGATTCATAACAGGGTTCAATGACTTACCGGTGAGGCTCGACATGCGGCTCTCCTCTCAAATCTCGTCGGGTTTCGGTTACCCGACAGGCCATCCTTCGCCGTGTTCGGCGTTCGCAAAATAGTAGACGCTTTAGTTGAGAAAAGTGGCGATTATTTCAACTTTTCTTTTGTTTTGTCCATTTATCCATATTCATGCGTATTTCTGTCGGTTTATGCAGTTTAGCCACTTTATTGTGTGAAAGTATTGTTTCCGTTCTGTTACAAGCGTCCCTGCCCTGATTAAAACAGCCTCACCGGTCGCGTTTTGTGCACACCTAGGCGGCGATGTACTTGCCGTCCTGAATCACATAGGCTGTAGGTCGTATGTAGCGAGCATGTTTCCAATGTTTCCGCAGCGTTTCGGGGGTGCCGTTTTGTGCGACTCCTGTTGCCTGGCGAGCACGCGCCCTCGGTTCACGCTAGAATGCACTCAACCTTTAAGCGGTTAATCCATCCATAAGATGCACGAAGGAGCTATCTATGAGCGAACCCCTGCGCACCGTGAACGTCGGCCTCATCGGTCTGGGAACCGTCGGCGGCGGCGTGGCCCGTCTGATCAAGAGCCACCACGATGAGTACCTGGCAGCCTACGGCATCGACCTTAAGCTGACCCGCGCCTGTGCGCTTGCCTGGGAGCAGG
Organism: uncultured Collinsella sp.; assembly: GCA_900556515.1. Taxonomy (GTDB): domain Bacteria; phylum Actinomycetota; class Coriobacteriia; order Coriobacteriales; family Coriobacteriaceae; genus Collinsella. Next base: position 1,219 of record USPH01000185.1, on the reverse strand, counting down.
CCGAAGCCGCCGGTATTGAGCGCGAGGCCTTTACGAGCGACTGGCATGACGTCGTCACCGACCCCGCCGTCGACATCGTCGTCGAGCTGATCGGCGGCGAGCACCCCGCGACCGAGATCTTCACCACCGCGTTTGAGAACGGCAAGCACGTCGTCTCCGCCAACAAGGCCCTGCTCGGCCGTCATGTCGAGACGCTTGCCGAGAAGGCACGCGCGTGCGGCGTGCAGATCAAGTGCGAGGCCAGCTGCGGCGGCGGTATCCCCATCGTCAGCACGCTCGAGCACGACCTGGTGGGCAACAAGATCCTGACCATCGCCGGCATCCTCAACGGCACCACCAACTACATCCTGTCGCGCATGGACGCCGAGGGCGCCGACTACGCCGACGTGCTTGCCGACGCGCAGGCCAAGGGCTATGCCGAGGCCGACCCGTCCGCCGACGTCGACGGCTTCGACGCCGCCAGCAAGACGGCCATCCTCGCCTCCATCGGCTTTGGCACCCGCGTGACCACCGACGACGTATACCAGCAGGGTATCCGTACCATCGGCGCCGAGGACATCGCCCAGGCCCGCGAGCTCGGCTACACCATTAAGCTGCTCGGCATCGCCCGCAACACCGACGCCGGCGTCGACGTCCGCGTGCATCCCACGCTGATCCCCGCCGATCACATGCTTGCCAAGGTCAACGGCGCCATGAACGCTGTCTACGTGGTAGGCGACGCCGTGGGCGAGACCATGTTCTACGGTGCCGGCGCAGGCTCCTTCCCCACCGCGAGCGCCGTCGTGGGCGATATCCTGTCGCTCTCCGAGCAGATCAGCCGCGGCGTGGCTCCGCAGCCCGAGATTGAGCCCTATGGTCACAACCTCGCCTTTAAGCCCATGGACGAACTCCAGACCAAGTACTATGTGCGCCTGAAGGTCGCCGACCGCGTGGGCGCCCTGTCCGAGACGGTCGATATCTTTGCCAAGCACAACATCTCGATCTCGCTCATCAACCAGGTCGAGGACGGCAAGTCGGGCGTCAGCGATGCCTGCTCGGTCATCTTCCTGACGCACCGCGCGCTCGAGAAGGACGTCCAGGCTGCCGCCGCCGAGCTTGCCGGCGTCGACTGCGTGGCCGAGGTCGCCAACGTCCTGCGCATCGAGGACGTCGAGGCCTGGACCGAAGGCGTCATGGCCAACTAGTTCGGTCTTCGGTATACGACATATATGTTGAGGGG
>USPH01000184.1 GCA_900556515.1 uncultured Collinsella sp. | reverse complement strand
TTCTCGGCGGCCTTGGCCTCGCGCTCGGCGGCCTTCTTGGCAGCTGCGGTTGTGCGCTTGCGCGTGGTCGTTGTCTTGGCAGCGGTGGTCTTGCTCGCAGTGGCCTTCTTAGCCGTCGTCTTACGAGTCGTGGTCTTCTTTGCCGCAGGCTTCGCAGCAGGCTTCACCTCAGGCTCAGGCTCGGGAGTAGCCTCGACCTTCACCTTAGGATCGGTCTTAACGGTCTCAGCTTCAACCGGCTTCTCCTCGGTCTTGGGCTCCTCAGCGGCCACCGGCTCAGCAACAGCTTCAGGCTCGTCGACAACCGACGCCGGGCGCTCAATTTCCGGATGCATAAAGAAGTACAGGTCCAGATACTTGTCGGCCGAGCGCGTCCAGCTAAAGTCCTGGCTCATGGCCTGCGTGACCAGCTGGTTCCAGGCGTCACGGTTATCCCAGAACAGGCGCGCCGCGCGGAACACCGCGTCGCCCATCTCGTCGCCGTTAAAGTTGCTAAACGAGAAGCCCGTGCCCTCGCCGGTAAACTCGTTGTACGGGATCACGGTGTCCTTCAGGCCACCGGTCTCGCGCACGATGGGTAGCGTGCCGTAGCGCATGGCGATGATCTGCGACAGGCCGCAGGGCTCAAACTTCGAAGGCATTAGGAACATGTCGGCGGCAGCATACATGCGCTGTGACAGCGCCGGATCGAACTCGATGCGTGCGGCCATGGTGCCGGGGTACTTGTCCTGGAAGTAGCGCAGGCCGTCCTCGTAGTCGCGGTCGCCGGTGCCCAGCACCGCCACCTGCACGCCGCCGGACAGGATGCGGTCGAGCGCGTACATGACCAGATCCATGCCCTTCTGGCGCGTCAGGCGCGTGACCATCACCATGAGCGGACGGTCGTCGCGCACCTCGAGGCCCAGTTCCTCCTGCAGCTTGGCCTTGCACACGGCTTTGCCGGAACGGTCCTCCACGGTGTAGTTGGCGGCAATTCGCTTGTCTGTTGCCGGGTCAAAGCCCGCAACGTCAATGCCGTTCAAAATGCCCTGCAGCGCGTAGGAACGCTCGCGCAGTACGCCGTCCAGGCCCTCGCCAAACTCGGGCGTCTGGATCTCGTTGGCATAGGTGGGGCTCACCGTGGTGATGGCGTCGGCATAGCGCAGGGCGCCCAGCATGTAGTTGATGCTGCAGGCGTCGCAACGCAGCTGCGAGGCGGCCGCCGGAATGTGCGCCACACCAAGGATGTCCTCCATCACGGTGTCGCTAAACTGGCCCTGGAACGCCACGTTGTGGATCGAGAACACGGTCTTGACGCGGTCATACAGCGGCAGGCCCTGGTAGAACTCGCGCAAAAACACGGGCGCCAGCGCCGTCTGCCAGTCGTTGCAGTGCAGGATGTCGCACTCAAAGCCGGCCGGCAGGTGCTGTAGGCTTTCGGTGATGGCCTTGGAGAAGAACGCAAAACGCTCGCCGTCGTCAAAGAAGCCGTACGGATAGTCGCGCGCAAAATAGCGCTCGTTGTCGATGAACATATAGGTAACGCCGTCGTGCTCGAGCTTCTCGAGTCCGCAGTACTCATTGCGCCAGCCTAGGCTCACGTAAAAGTCAGAGAAGTGCTCCATCTGCGCCTTGTACTCGTCCTTGATGGTGGCGTACTTGGGCACCATCACGATGACTTCGGCGCCGGCGCGCACGAGCGCCGCAGGCAGCGACCCCGCCACGTCACCCAGGCCACCGGTCTTAACAAACGGTGCGCACTCGGCCGAGGCAAACACGATCTGCATCTTTTTGCTGGAATCAGCCATATTGTCTCCCATGTTGCAATTCGAGAATAGCCGCCTGGCGCGAACCGGGCGGCTATTCTACATGTTACGAGCGATGTTGCGGTGCCAACGTTAACGAACGATGGTGGTATCGGAAGTTAACGGAGCCTTGCCCAGCACCAGGATGTTCTCGGGCGTGCCGCGAAGCTCGGTGTTGACGGGCACCACGTTGTTCTTGTCCAGGATGGCGTTCTCAACGCGGGCACCGCTCTTGATGATGCAGCTCTGGTTGATGATCGAGTTGGTCACCGAGGCGCCCTCCTCGACCACGACGCCGCGCGACAGGATCGAGTCGCGCACGGTGCCCTTGATGATACAGCCGGCCGAGATGATCGAGTTGCAGGCGTGGCTGCCGGTCGCGTAGCGCGAAGGCGGTACGTCGTGAGCCTTGGTCAGAATCGGGCGCTCGGGGTCAAAGAGCTGGTCGGCCACGGTCTGGTCGAGTAGGTCCATGCTGCGGCGATACAGCGACTTCTCGCTAAACACGCCCACGACCTCGCCCTTGTACTCGTAGCTGCACACGTCGATGTTGCCAAAGTCTCCCTGGAGTGCCTCGAGCAGGTCCAGATAGTCGGCGGCCTGGTAGTGATCGATGATCTCGAGCAGCGTCTCGCGGTTGACGATGCAGCAATCCATGGAGGCATTGTCGCCGTACACGACGCCGGCGCTCACGCCCGTCAGGCGGCCGTTCTCGTTGATCTGCAGCTTGGTCTCGTCATCGACGTTGCGCGTGGCCTTGCAGTACACCACGGTCATCTGCGCGCCGGAGTTCTCGTGCGCGTCGATGATAGTGTTGAGGTCCATGTTAAAGATGATGTTGGTGCCCATCATCACAACGTAGGGCTTGTCCGAGCGCTGGAACAGCGTCTTGTTGGAGATGATGTCGCGCAGCAGGAAGCGCATGCCGCCCTTGGTGGTGCCATACGCGTTGCCGGGCACCATGAACAGGCCGCCCTTCTTGCGGTCCAGGCCCCAGTCCTTGCCCGAGCCCACGTGGTCGATCAGCGAGCGGTAGTTGCCCGGCATAACGACGCCGACGGTCTTAATGCCGGCATTCATCATGTTGGACAGCGGGAAGTCGATGAGGCGGTAGCGGCCCATGAACGGGATGGAAGCGAGCGGACGGCATTCAAGCAGGTGGCTGTGCTCTTTGCTCGTGTAGTTGGCAGTGATGTAGCCGATGGCCTTGCGGTTGATCATCGGATCATTCCCCCTTCCCGATGACGACGTCGTTCCCGACGACGGCGGTGTCCTTCGTGGCGTCGACGCTTCCGAGCTTCACGCCCTCTTCGACGACGGAGTTCTCTCCCAGGATGGCCCGTGCGACGTGCGCGCCGGCCTTCACGCGCGCTCCCGGCAGGAGCACGGAGTCCTCGACCACGGCGCGCTCGTCGACGACGGCGTCCGTGGAGAGGATGGAGTGCCGCACGGTGCCGAACACCTTGCAGCCGTTGGAGATCAGGCAGTCATCGATGCGCGCCTCGGGCCCGATGTAGTGCGGGGGCCGGGTCGTGATGTTGCTCATGATCGGGAAGCTCTTGTCGTAGAGGTCGAACTCGGGGTTCTCGCCGAGGAGGTCCATGGACGTCTCGTGGAAGCTCGAGATGGTGCCGACGTCCTTCCAGAAGCCGTGGAACTCGTAGCAGTACAGGCGCCCGTCGTTTTCAAGGAGCTTCGGGATGATGTCCTTGCCGAAGTCGTGGCTGCTGCGGGCGTCCAGCGCGTCCTCCTCGAGGGCGTTCAGCAGGACGTCGGTGCTGAAGATGTAGATGCCCATGGACGCCAGGTTGGAATCGGGCTTCTCCGGCTTCTCGGTGAATTTGACGATGCGATCGTCATCGTCCTTGGTGATGATGCCGAAACGGCTTGCCTCCTCCCAGGGCACGGGCATGACGGAGACGGTGAGGTCGGCGCCGTGCTCGATGTGGCTCTTGAGCATCTTGCGGTAGTCCATGCGATACAGG
>USPH01000183.1 GCA_900556515.1 uncultured Collinsella sp. | reverse complement strand
CTCAAGGGCCGTATCATCGGTCGCGAGGGTCGCAACATCCGCACCTTCGAGCAGGTTTCCGGCGTCAACCTCGTGATCGACGACACGCCCGAGACCGTCGTTCTTTCGAGCTTCGACCCGGTCCGTCGTGAGACCGCCCGTGTCGCCCTCGAGAACCTCATCGCCGACGGCCGCATTCACCCTGCCCGCATCGAGGAGATGTATCACAAGGCTGCCGACCTGGTTCAGCAGCGCGTTCGCGAGGCTGGCGAGCAGGCTGCCTTCGATACCGGCATCCACGACCTGCACCCCGAGATCGTCAAGACCCTTGGTGCCTTGCGCTACCGTACCTCGTTTGGTCAGAACGTGCTTCAGCACTCCCTCGAGGTCTCTGATCTCTGCGGCGTGATGGCTTCCGAGCTTGGCCTGGACGTTGTGACCGCCAAGCGCGCCGGCCTGCTTCATGACCTGGGCAAGGCAATCGACCACGACGTCGAGGGCCCGCATGCCGTCATCGGCGCCGAGCTTGCCCGCCGTTATGGCGAGAAGCCCGTTATCGTCCACGCTATCGAGGCTCACCACGCCGATGTTGACCCCAACACGGTGCTCGATGTCCTGGTACAGGCCGCTGATGCCGTCTCTGCCTCTCGCCCCGGTGCCCGTCGCGAGTCTGCCGAGAACTACATCAAGCGTCTTGAGAAGCTCGAGGAGATTGCCAACTCCCATGACGGCGTCGAGCGTACCTATGCCATGCAGGCCGGTCGCGAGGTCCACGTCATGGTTCAGCCGGACAAGATCTCCGATGCCCAGTCCACGGTCCTGGCTCACGATATCGCCCATCAGATCGAGGAAGAGATGGAGTATCCCGGTCAGGTGCGCGTCGTCGTGATTCGCGAGAGCCGCGCTGTCGATATCGCTAAATAACATGAGCGACGCGAACGAGCTCATCTCATTTATCGCGTCGATGTCGGGGGAGGGCAACCTTCGCGTCGAGGAGAACCTTGGCGAGGGGTATGTCCGCCTCCGCGTTTCGGAGGCCGAGCGGCGCCAGGCAAAGCACGACATTCAGCATGTCGAGGATATCGTCATCGAAATGCTCCGTAATGCTCGCGATGCCGGCGCCGACAAGGTCTATCTCGCCACGACCAAGGAAGATGGCGTCCGCACGCTTTTCTTTCTGGATAACGGCTCGGGTGTTCCGCAGGATATGCAAGAGCGAATCTTCGATGCTCGCGTTACCTCAAAGCTCGAGAGCATGAAGATGGACCGTTGGGGCGTTCACGGTCGTGGCATGGCATTGTTTTCGATCAAGCAGAACACCGACGAGGCCCGTGTGGTCACGTCCGGTGTCGATCTTGGTTCAGCTTTTAAGGTGAGCGTTGCGGTCGACCGCCTCAGCGAGCGTGCCGATCAGTCCAGCTGGCCCCAGGCCGTCAAGGATGAGGACGGACGTTATGTCTGTGCTCGCGGTCCGCATAATATTATTCGCGCTGCCTGTGAGTTTGCGCTCGAGGAGTTGCGTGGTTGCGATGTCTATCTTGGTTCTCCGTCTGAGATCGCCGCGACCCTTTATGCTCAGGCGTCAAGCCGGCTCGATACGTCGCGTCTCCTGTTTATCGATGACGAGAGTGAGCTTCCGGTTGTCGACCGTTTAGGCCTTGCCTCTGATGCCGAGGACTTTATTCGCATCTGTTCGGGTTTGGGTCTTGAGATATCCGAGCGCACGGCACATCGCATTTTGGCAGGGCAGATTAAGCCCGTTCGCGGTGTGACCGCGCGTCTGCTGCGCGAGCGTGATTCTTCCTCGCATGCGCCGGCTCCTGTCGATCTTGCGAAAGATCGTCGCGGGCTACGTATTGCCAAGGATGACATGGCACAGTTTTCGCGTGCTGTGGAGCGCGACTTTAATGACCTTGCCGCCCGGTACTATCTCAACCTTTGCGGCGACCCAAAGATTCGCGTTTCGCGTGATCGAATCACCGTGACCTTCGATCTTGCCAAAGAGGAATAGTGCCTTTACCGAGTCCACTCGGTACGATACAGTTATTGCAGTTAAAACGTACTTTTAAACGCAGGAGTTTCTTCATGGATTGCCTGAAGGTATCAAGCAAATCATCGCCCGCGTCCGTTGCCGGCGCCATCGCCGGCATGGTCAAGGATGGTGTACCCGTCAACATCCAGTGTGTCGGTGCCGGTGCTGTCAACCAGGCCATTAAGGCCGTGGCTATCGCGCGCGGTTTTTTGATTCCAACCGGTTTTGATATTTCCTGCGCGCCCGTGTTCTCCGATATCCTTATTAACGGGGAGTCGCGCACGGCCATCCGCCTTTCTATCTACGTTCACCAGATCAATCGAGCTGCTATGGATAACGTCGTCATGGATGATGTTAAGCCTGTGGCATAGCTTCTGCTTGCTTCGATTCGCCTCCCTTCCATCGTTAGGACTTATGCACATGGACCAGCGTTCCGTACGCGATATTCTTGCCGGTAAAACCTACTTTATCCGCACCTTTGGCTGCCAGATGAATCAGCACGACTCCGAGCGTGTGAGCGGTCTGCTCGATTCGTATGGTTGCCTCATGGCGCTCGATCCCGAGCATGCCGATATCGTTGTCTTCATGACATGCTGTGTGCGTGAGGCCGCCGATACTCGCCTGTACGGTCAGTGCAATTCCTGCAAAAGCCTGCCGCCTTCGCCTTCGGGCAAGCGTGTGGTTGCCGTGGGCGGCTGCATCGCGCAGCGTGATGGCGAGGGCCTTCTCACCAACGTCGATAACGTCAATGTCATCTTTGGCACGCATTCCATCGCACATGTGGCCGAGCTCATTGCCGAGGCGTTCCTTGATGGTAAGCGTCATATCCGCACCAATGAGCATGAGGATACGGATGCCATGAGCATGCCGTGGCATCGCGAGACCCAGTATCACGCCTGGGTGCCCATCATGACAGGCTGCAATAATTTCTGCACCTATTGCATCGTGCCGTACGTGCGCGGTCGCGAAAAAAGTCGCCCCTTCGAGGAGATTGTCGACGAGGTGACCGGTTTGGTGCGCCAGGGCGTGCGTGAGATTACGCTGCTGGGCCAAAACGTTAACTCATATGGTCGCGATCTGTTTGGCAAGCCGCGTTTTGCCGATCTGCTGCGTGCCGTGGGCGATACGGGTGTGGAGCGCATCTTCTTTACGTCTTCGCATCCCAAGGATCTGCTCCCCGAGACCATCGACGCCATGGCCGAGACGCCTGCCGTTATGCCGCAGTTGCACCTGGCCGTCCAGTCAGGTTCGACACGGATCCTCAAAGAGATGAATCGCCGTTATACACGCGAGGACTATCTGGGCCTGGTCGATCGCATTCGCAACCGCATGCCCGATATCGCGCTCTCGACCGACATTATCGTTGGCTTCCCGGGCGAGACTGAAGAAGACTTTGAGCAGACGCTCTCACTTGCCGAGACGGTCCGCTATGCTCAGGCCTATACCTTCATCTATTCCAAGCGCGCCGGTACCCCGGCCGCCGAGATTGACGATCCTACGCCGCATGAGGTTATTCTCGAGCGTTTCAACCGCCTGGTTAAGGTTATCGAGACCACGGCGCACGAGTACAACCAGGGTGAGCTTCATACTGTGGTGCCGGCGCTCATTGAGGGAACGAGTAAAAAGAACGACGCGGTCCTGCTGGGCAAGAGTCCCAAGAATCAGACCGTGCATGCGCCTATCCCCGAGGGTTACAGCATCGATCAGCTTGTTGGCAAGATCTGTCTCTTATACACATCTGACGCTGCCGACGAAGCTAGAAGTG
>USPH01000182.1 GCA_900556515.1 uncultured Collinsella sp. | reverse complement strand
ATGTGTATAAGAGACAGACGCCCGGCAGCGTAGCCGTCGAGGGAGACTGGTCCAACGCCGCCTTTTGGCTGTGCGCCGGCGCCATCGGCACCGACCCCATCACCGTCGAGGGCGTGTCGCTGAGCTCCGCACAGGGCGACCGCAACGTGCTCGCCGCGCTTTCGCGCTTTGGCGCCCGCATCGTGCGCTCCACGAACGCCGCCACTGTGCAGTCCGACAAGCTCGCCGGCTTTGAGATGAGCGCCCACGACATTCCGGACCTGGTGCCCGTTATCTCGGCCGTGGCATCGCTGGCGCAAGGCCGCACCTTTATCCGCGATTGCGCCCGCCTGCGCATCAAGGAATCCGACCGCCTGGCCACTACCACCCGCGAGCTCACCGCACTGGGCGCACAGGTACGCATTGCCGGTGACGACCTCATCATCAAGGGTGTCGACGCCTTTACTGGCGGCGAGGTCGATTCGCACAACGACCACCGCATCGCCATGATGGCCGCCATCGCCGCGAGCCGTGCCACCGGCGAGGTCGTGATCCACGGCGCCGAGGCCGTCAACAAGTCCTATCCCGATTTCTTTGACCACTACCGCCTGCTGGGCGGCAAGGTCACGCTCGAGGAGGAATAGCATGTCCTCGACCTTTGGCAACGTCTTGCATCTGAGTATCTTTGGCCAGTCGCACTCCCCCGCTATCGGCTGCTCACTCGACGGCATTCCTGCCGGTATTGCCGTTGACCAGGAGCAGCTGCAGGCCTTCCTCGACCGTCGCGCCCCCGGTCGCGACGAGACCGCGACCAAACGCCACGAGGCCGACGCCGCGCATATCATTGCCGGCGTGGTCGATGGACATACCACCGGCGCGCCCATTGCCGCGATTATCGAGAACACCAACACGCGCTCCAATGATTACTCCGAGCTGCGCTGCAAGCCCCGTCCCGGACATGCGGACTTCCCCGCGCGCGTGAAGTATCACAACATGCACGATGTTGCTGGTGGCGGGCATTTTTCCGGCCGCCTAACGGCACCCTTATGCATCGCCGGCGGCATTGCGCTACAGGCACTCGAGGCCCGCGGCATTCAGGTCATGGCGCACGTCGCGCAGATCGGCGGCATCTCCGACCTGCCGATGGACGATATGGTCTATCGAGAGGCCGACCGCAAGGCGATCCTTACGAACGACCTGCCGTGCATTGACGCCGCCGCAGCCGGCCGCATGCGCGAGGAGATTCTGGCCGCGCGCGATGAACTCGACAGCATCGGCGGCATCGTGGAGTGCGGCATTTACGGGCTTCCCACGGGCATCGGCGACCCCATGTTCGACGGCATCGAGAACCGCATCGCGCAAATCGCGTTTGGCATCCCCGCCGTAAAGGGCGTGGAGTTTGGCATGGGCTTTGCCGTGGCCGCCATGCGCGGCAGCGAGAACAACGATCCGTATCGCATCGATGCCGAGACCGGCGAGATCGAAGTCGAGTCCAATAACGCCGGCGGCATCCTGGGCGGTATTTCGACCGGCGCGCCCGTCATGTGGCGCATGGCCGTAAAGCCGACGCCCTCAATTGGCCGCGAGCAGCAGACCGTAGACATGGACGCCATGGAAAATGCCGAGCTCTCGGTCCACGGCCGTCACGATCCCTGCATCGTCCCCCGAGCCGTCCCCGTAGCCGAAGCAGCCGCGGCGCTCGCCATCTGGGACGCCCTCCTCGAGGACGCCGCCCAGCGCTAACCAGCCCACCCCGGGCAATGATTCACGAAAGGGGTCCCTATGGACCTTGCTGACATCCGCCAGGCCATCGATGGCATCGACACCACGCTCCTCAACAGCTTTATCGAGCGCATGGACATTGCCACCGAAGTCGCCAAGTCAAAAATCGAGATGGGCAAGGCCGTCTTCGACCCCGCCCGCGAGCGCTCCAAGCTCAACAACCTCGCCAGCCGCGCGCCCGAGCGCTACGAGGCGCAGACCATCACCCTGTTCCGTCTCCTCATGAGCATGAGCAAGGCCGAGCAGCAGCGCTACATCAACGAACTCAAGGGCATCACTGTCTCGCAAAAGGCCCACGCCACGGCTGCAGCCTTTGACACGCCCTTCCCTCAAACTGCCACCGTCGCTTGCCAGGGCGTTGAGGGCGCTTACAGTCAAATCGCCGCGTGCAAGCTCTTCGACGTGCCCGACATCGCGTTTTTCGAGACCTTCGAAGGCGTTATGCGCGCTGTGCGCGACGGCTTCTGCGAGTTTGGCGTGCTGCCCATCGAGAACTCCACCGCCGGCTCGGTCAACGCCGTCTACGACCTGCTCGCCCAGTTCGACTTCCACATCGTGCGCTCGCTTCGCCTCAAGATCGACCACAACTTGCTCGTCAAGCCCGGCACCAAGCTCGCCGACGTGCGCGAGGTCTACAGCCACGGCCAAGCCATTGCCCAGTGCGCCGGCTTTATCGAGAACCACGGCCTGCGCGCCACCAAGTACCCCAACACGGCCATGTCGGCTGAGATGGTCGCCAACTCCGAACGCACCGATGTTGCCGCCATCGCATCGCGCAGCTGTGCCACGCTGTATGGCCTCGAGGTGTTGGAGCCCAATATCCAAGACTCGGACAACAACTACACGCGCTTTGTCGTCATCAGCCGCGAGCCGCGCGTCTACCCCGGCGCTAATCGCACCTCGCTCATGATCACCACGGCCAACGAGCCGGGCGCCCTCTATCGCGTGCTCGAGCGCTTCTACGCACTCAACATCAACCTCATCAAGCTCGAGAGCCGCCCCATCCCCGGCCGCGACTTTGAGTTTATGTTCTACTTTGATCTGGACTGCCCCTTTGGCAGCAAGGCCCTCGACGACCTGCTCGATTCCATCGACGACGTGTGCGAAAGCTTCACCTACTTTGGCAGCTACACGGAGGTGCTCTAGATGACCGATACCGCCGCAACCCGCCCCTACGGAGTGCTGGGCCGCGTGTTGGGCCACAGCTACACCCCAACCATCTACAAAGAGCTCGCTGGGCTCGATTACGTGCGATTTGAGCGCGAGCCCGAGGACCTCGCGGCCTTTATGACGGGCGACGAGTGGGAGGGCACCAACGTGACCATCCCCTACAAGCGCGCCGTCATGGAGTACCTGGACGAGCTGAGCCCGCTCGCCGAGCGCATGGGCAACGTCAACACCATCACGCGCCTGCCCGACGGCCGCCTGCGCGGCGATAACACCGACTACTTCGGTTTTCAGTGCCTGGTCGAGGAGCTGGGCGTAGAGGTTGCCAGTAAGAAGGCCCTCGTGCTCGGCGCCACCGGCGGTGCCGGCACTACGGCCAGCATGGTACTCGACGACCTGGGCGCCATCGTCGTACCCGTGGGTCGCACAAGCGAGGTCAATTACGACAACATCGCGCAGCAATCCGATGCCGCGCTGCTCGTCAACTGCACGCCTGCCGGCATGTTCCCCCACTGCCCCGACGCCCCCTGCACGCTCGAAGGACTCGATGCGCTCGAAGGCGTCATCGACATTGTCTACAACCCCGCCCGCACGGGTCTGATGTTCGAGGCCGAGCGCCGCGGCATCCCCTACATCGGCGGACTGCTGATGCTCGTGGCACAGGCGGCACAGGCCGTCGAGCGCTATACCGGCCAGGTCACCCCGCGCGAGCGCATCCTGGACGTAACGGAGCGCTTGTCACGCCGCGAACAGAACATCGCGCTGATCGGCATGCCGGGCTCGGGCAAGACCCGCGTGGGTGAGCAGATTGCCCTGCTCACGGGGCGAGAGCACATCGACCTGGATCGCGCGCTTGAGGAA
>USPH01000181.1 GCA_900556515.1 uncultured Collinsella sp. | reverse complement strand
ATGTAGGCCCACATGCGCTGCTTGGCCGCCTTGTCGGTCAGAGCGGCCTCAAAGCCATCGAGTGCGAGTACGCGACGCCCCTGCACGTGGGCGACCAGGCCGGGCTTGAGCATGGCGGTGTCAAAGTCATCGATCGCCACGAGCATATCGGCATAGGTTTCACGCATGACGTCGGCCGCGCTGTTGTCCAGCAGCAGTACCGCCTCGGGGTCCAGGGCCTCCAGCGCCTCGCGGAACAGCTCGCACGGCAGGGCTTCGCCCACCGCGACCGCTCCGTCGCCCACGCCGGCAACGCTTGCCAGCGCGCAGAAATCCTCGGGCGCATAACCGATGGCCCCGAGTGCCTTGCGCAGCGCGGCGCCATCCGGGCCGGCGGCAAGCTCGCCGCCTAAGCGCTCGGCCTCATCCAAATCACCCTTGACCAGCACGATCGGCGAGCACGCGTTGCCCGCGATACGCACGCCACGACCCGCGAGCGATGCGAGCTCCTGCTCGGTCGCCTGGGCGATGGCTTCTTTTTTCTGGCTTTGTGACGTGGACATGCGCTCTCCAATCGTTTGCGTGCCCACCATTATATAAAAGAGCCGCCCGCGAGTGGTTGCTTTGCGGGCGGCTGGGTATAAGCACGGTCGTACTGAGTTTTACGCGGCCGAGCCGCGTCGCATTATGGAGGTCACCATGGCTGACATTAATCAGATTACCCCCGAGAACTTCGATTCCATCGTTAACGACAGCCTGCCCGTGCTGGTCGATTTTTGGGCACCGTGGTGCGGACCCTGTCGATCCCTCTCGCCCATCGTTGACGAGGTTGCCGATGAGCTGGCGGGCAAGCTTGCCGTTGCCAAATGCAACGTCGACGACAACCAGGATCTGGCCATGAAGTATGGCGTCATGAGCATCCCCACGCTGATTGTGTTTAAGAACGGCGAGGAGATTGACCGCTCGGTTGGCGCTCTGCCCAAGACGAGGCTGCAGGCGCTGCTGGAGAAGCATCTGTAATACGCTTGTTACTTACCCGCCGTCCATGAGCGCTTTTGCACCGCTCGCCGGACTTCTGGATGCACCGAGTGCAACCACGGATAGTATGGTAGTCACAAACAGCCCCCAGTGAACGGGTGCGGGTCGCACAGACTCGTACCCGTTTTCTTATGCAGCTGCGCGCAGAGCGGGCGTAGTAAAATCTGAACCACTGAACTGCCCCATACAAAAGGAGATTTTCCATGCATGATGTTGGAATGAACATGAGCCAGCTTGCCATGAGCGTCAAACAGGTCGACGACACCATCGAGCTCGCTCATGAGTGGAGCCATCAGCTGCTGCATGCGACCGAGAATTTTGACATGGAGCGCATCGGCGCCAAGCTCGAGGCCGCCATGGCCGCGCTGCACGAGGCGCATGACGCGCTCGAGGGCTACGAGGAAGCCATCGAGGCCGACCACAACTCCGTCGGCTCCGTGAAGCTGGTGTAACGTGGCCGAACATGAGCACGGCTGCGGGTACGAGCACGAGCATCCGCACGGGGCGGATGGTGACGCAGGCTGCCACTGTAGTGGCTCCGGCTCCGAGCTGGTCCGCTTTTCGGTTACCGCACCGGACGACCTGCTGCGCCGTTTTGACGAACAGATCGCGCGCCGCGGCGACGTGGCCAACCGCTCCGAGGCCGTGCGCGACCTGATTCGCGCCTCGATCGCCAAGGAGCAGATGCGCACGCCCGATGAGCATGTTATCGGGTCGCTCACCATGATCTACGACCACCATACCGGCGACCTGACGCGCCGTCTGGACGAAGTGCAGCACGACTACACCGACGAGATCGTATCGACCATGCACGTGCATCTGGATCACCACAACTGCTTGGAGATTCTGGCGCTCAAGGGTCGCGGCGAACGTGTCTACGAGCTGGCTGACCGTCTGCTGGGCCTGCGCGGCGTTAAGCACGGCGAGCTCACGTGCGCCGCCACCAAGCAGAGCTTGGGGCTGTAACAGCACACATTTCAACGAAGGAGGGTCGCATGCGACATGCGCATATCCATGTAACGGGCATTGTGCAGGGTGTCGGCATGCGACCGTTTGTGTATCGCGAGGCCATGGCGCACGGCATTTGCGGCTGGGTGCTCAACGCGGGCGACGGCGTGCATATCGAGGCGCACGCTTCGGTCGAGGCGCTCGACGGCTTTGTCGCCGCGCTGTCGGAGCACGCGCCTGCCGCGACCCGCGTTGAGCATGTCGAGGTTATGGACCTAGCACCCGGCAACTGGGACGCCGCTAACGAGCAGGGTTTTCGCATTGTGGCGTCACAGGATCAAACTGCCCACACGACGCTCATCTCACCCGACATCGCCACGTGCGACGACTGCCTGCGCGAGCTGTTCGACCCCGCCGACCGACGCTTTCACTATCCCTTTATCAACTGCACCAACTGCGGACCGCGCTTTACCATCATTCGCTCGCTGCCCTATGACCGAGCGGCCACCTCGATGAATCGCTTTCCCATGTGCCCCACCTGCGCCGCAGAGTATGCCGATCCGCTCGATCGGCGATTTCACGCGCAGCCCGATGCCTGCTTTGATTGTGGACCGCATATTACGTGGCGTGAGGTCAATTGCGGTGTTGTGCCAACGGCGGTCGACGCGACACCAGCCGTCGGCTCCACGCGCGAGGCCAGCGATGCCATCATCGAACGCTGCGTCGAGCTGCTGGCTGGCGGCGGCATCGTCGCCATCAAGGGTCTGGGCGGATTCCACCTGGCCTGCGATGCCACCAACGAACAAGCGGTACGCGAGCTGCGCCGTCGCAAGCGTCGCAGCAATAAGCCGCTTGCCGTTATGGTGCGCGACCTTGCCGACGCCGAGCGCCTGTGTCACATCGATGGCGTTGAGCGTAATCTTCTTGCCGGCAGCGTTCGTCCCATCGTGCTGCTGCGTCGCCGCGCAACCGGCAACGACGCCTACGGCTCCCCCGACGCCCCTGAGCTCGCGCCATCCGTCGCGCACGACTTGCCCGAGCTCGGCGTCATGCTCCCCTACACCCCGCTTCAACATTTACTGCTCGCCGCGGCCGCGGCGCGCGGCATGAGCGCACTCGTCATGACCAGCGGAAACCTGAGCGACGAGCCCATCGAGACCGACGATGCCCTTGCATGGGAGCATCTCGTTGCCGCCGGCATCGCCGACGCGTTGCTCGGCAACGACCGCGCAATTCTGTCGCGCTACGACGACTCCGTGGTACGCGTGGTCGACGGCGACGTCATGCCCGTGCGTCGCGCACGCGGATATGCGCCGCAGCCGCTGTCGTTGCCGGAGCTCGACGGCGCTCCGTCCTGCGTACTCGCCTGCGGGCCGCAACAAAAGGCAACGATTGCGCTCACGCGTGAAGGGACGAACGGAGAGGCGACCTGTTTTGTGTCGCAGCATATCGGCGATGTTGAAAACGGCGGGACCTTCGATGCCTGGAACGCCGCGCGCACGCGCTTGGAAGATCTCTTTGATTTGGCGCCCGCCGCCTTGGCCTGCGATGTACACCCCAGCTATCTATCGGGCCAGTGGGCGCGCGAGCAGGCGCGAAAATGCAATCTGCCACTCGTCGAGGTGCAGCACCATCATGCGCATATCGCGAGCGTAATGGCCGAGGCCATCGCCGCGGGCCAGCTTACAACCGACGCGCGTGTCCTTGGCATCGCCTTTGACGGCACCGGCGCCGGCACCGATGGGACCATTTGGGGCGGCGAGTTTCTTGTTGCCAGCCTTGGCGGCTTTGAACGCGCCGCGCATTTGCGCACCTGGGCGCTCCCCGGCGGGGCGGCTGTCTCTTATACACATCTCCGAGCCCACGAGACATGCGCA
>USPH01000180.1 GCA_900556515.1 uncultured Collinsella sp. | reverse complement strand
CTTGCGCTGCGGCAGCTTGCCCTCGAGCGTCTCGGAAACCGGGACGGTGGGGTCGCCGGCACCGGTGACGCGCATAGCCTGATACACATAGCTGCGGCCCGAGAGCGGGTCACGGATAGCGCCGCCCACGCAGGTGGCGGCACCGCCGAAGGGCTCGATCTCGGTCGGGTGGTTGTGGGTCTCGTTCTTAAAGAGGAACAGCCAGTCCTGGTCCTCGCCATCGACATCGACCTTCACCTTGACGGTGCAGGCGTTGATCTCCTCGGACTCATCGACATCGGTCATTACGCCGGTCTTCTTAAGGTACTTAGCGCCGATGGTGCCCATGTCCATGAGGCAGACGGGCTTGGCGTCGCGGCCGAGTTCGTGGCGCATCTCCATGTAGCGGTCGAAGGCCTGCTGCACCACGGCGTCGTCGATCGTCACGTCATCCAGGACGGTGCCGAAGGTGGTGTGGCGGCAGTGGTCGGACCAATAGGTGTCGATCACGCGGATCTCGGTGATGGTGGGGTCGCGGTCCTCATCGCGGAAGTACTGCTGGCAGAAGGCGATGTCCGCCTCGTCCATGGCAAGGCCGCGATCGGCGATAAAGGCGGCAAGGCCGGCCTCGTCGAGCTCGCGGAAACCGTCGAGCACCTCGACGGGCTGGGGCTCGGGGGTCTCCATGTACAGCGTCTCGGGCAGGTCGAGCGAGGCGATGCGCGCCTCGACGGGGTTTACCACGTAGTGCTTGATGGCATCGATGGCGGCTTCGTCCAGAGCGCCCGAGATCATATAGACCTTGGCGGAGCGCACGGCGGGGCGCTCGCCCTGGCTGATGAGCTGCACGCACTCGCTGGCGGAGTCGGCGCGCTGGTCAAACTGGCCAGGCAGGAATTCGACGGCAAAGACGGCGCCATCGCTTGCGGGGAGCTCGTCGTAGGTCACATCGACCTGGGGCTCGCTAAAGACGGTCGGGACGCAAGAGCGGAAGAGCTCCTCGTCGATGCCCTCGACGTCGTAGCGGTTGATGATCCTCAGGGCCTCGATGCCCTGAATGCCGAGAATTTCGGTCAGCTCGCCCTTGAGCTGCTGAGCCTCGACGTCGAACCCGGGTTTCTTCTCCACGTAGATACGAGAGACCATTGGTTCCTGCCTTCCTGATCGGTTGGGCGTACGGTACGGTATGCGGCAGCGGTCGGTTTGCGGGGCAAGCCTCGCGGTCGCCTTGAGCCACATGTTTGTAAACGTCACTATGATACGACAGCTCGCGGCGCGTAGAGGACGGCGAGGGTGCTACAGTGAAGCTCAAACAAGAGAAAGGCATCACATGGCATTCGTTTCTCTCGCCATCATCGCGCTCGTGGCCTTTGCGAGTCCCTTTATCGCCTCGGCAATTCCCGGAAAGCCCGTTCCCGAGACGGTCTTTTTGCTCGTGTTCGGCGCGGTGCTGGGTCCGCATATGCTCGGCATCATCCATGTGGACGCCGAGGTCTCGCTCGTGTCCGAGCTCGGCTTGGCCTTTTTGTTCCTGCTCGCCGGTTTTGAGATCGACCCCAAGAACATCACGGGCGTCGAGGGGCGCTATGGCATGGCGACGTGGGTCGTCACGTTTGGCATCGCCTGGCTTGCCGTGCGCTTTACGCCGTGGTTCTCGGTCAGCCATTTCGACGGCATCGCCGTGACGCTCGCGCTTACCTCGACGGCGCTCGGCACGCTCGTGCCCATCATGCGCGAGCGCTCGCTTACCGGCACACGCGTGGGCGATTCGATTCTCGCGTACGGTACCTGGGGCGAGCTTGGCCCCGTGCTTGCCATGTCGGTGCTGCTCTCTGCGCGCACCGGCATTCAGACACTCGTGATCTTGGGTCTGTTTGCGGTGATCTGCGTGCTGCTGGCCGTGGTCCCGAGCCGCTCCAAGCGCGTCGGCAGCCGCTTCTTTGCGTTTGTCGAGGAGCGCGCCGATACCACATCGCAGACCTTCGTGCGCTTGACGGTTCTCATCCTGGTCACGCTCGTGGCGTTCTCGGCCATCTTCGATCTCGACATCGTGCTGGGCTCCTTTGCCGCCGGCTTTGTCCTGCGCTATATCATCCCCGAGGGCAATCACACGCTCGAGACCAAGCTCGATGGTCTGGCCTACGGCTTTTTGATCCCCGTGTTCTTTACCGTGTCGGGCGCAAAGATCGACCTGACGGCTGTGGCATCGCGCCCCGGGCTGCTCGTGGGCTTTATCGTGGCGCTGCTCATCATCCGCGCCGTGCCCATTCTTGTCTCTATGAGCATCTGTCCCGAGACGCGCGATGTCTCGGCGTATGGCCGCATTACCGTGGCCCTGTACTGCACCACGGCGCTTCCGATCATCGTTGCCGTAACGAGTGTGGCCGTCAACGCGGGGGCGCTTTCGCAAGACATTGCCTCGGTCATGGTTGCCGCCGGTGCCATCACGGTGTTTTTGATGCCGCTGCTCGCCCAACTCTTCTACCGCGTGATCGACGCCGCGCCGGTTGCCGCCGTGGCGGAGGTTGCCGAGCATCCATCCGACGCGCTCGATATTCTGCGCGCCCATCACGATCTGGCGAGCTTGCTCGCGCGTGAGCACGAGTTGTTGACCTCGCACGGTCACGGCCGCGCACTCGACGGCGTGCCTACGATCGATACCATTGCCGATCGCCTTTCGGCCGAGGCGGCAAGCGAGCGCATCGATGCCCGTATCGTCGACGCCGCCCATTTGCTGGCCGAGAAGACCTATGGCGACGAGATCGACCCGTCCAAGCTCACCCCGCGCGAGCGCCGTCGCCTGGAGCGCGCCAAGCTCGCCGTGCACGAATACCGCCGCCGCATGCTGGAGCTCTACGCTAGAGAAGAAGCCGAGGACGACGACGGCAAGTAGCAAGGAATACCGGGATACGGGTTCCGTCTAAATAAAGGAAGGCGCGCTGCCTGCAATCGATGCAGACAGCGCGCCTTTTGCGTAGGGCTCTGTAGAAGGCTGGGGCAAAAGCCTGTGACCCTTAGGAGCGGGCGGCTCCGTCGACGGGGAGTACGGCGCCCGTGACGTAGGAGGACATGTCGCTCGCCAGGTAGACGAAGGCGTTGGCGACGTCCTCGGGCTCGCCCATGCGGCCGAGCGGAATGGTGGCGATGATGGGCTTGATGACCTCTTCGGGCAGGTTGGCGACCATATCGGTCTTGGTCACGCCGGGCGCGACAGCGTTGACGCGAATGCCCATGGGGGCGAGCTCACGCGAGAGCGACTGGACCATGCCGTTGACGGCGAACTTGGACGTGGGATAGCCAACGCCGGAGGGCTGACCGTACTTGGCGACCATCGAGCTCGTGGTGGTGATGGTGCCGCCGTGACCGGCCTCGGTCATGATCTTGGCAGCGGCCTGGTGGCCGTTAAAGACGGCGACGACGTTGAGGTCCATGACCTTGGCGAACTCTTCGGCTGTGTACTCCAGAAGTGGCGAGCGCTGGGAGATGCCGGCGTTGTTGACGACCGTGTCCAGGCCGCCCATGTCGGCTGCTGCCTGGGTAAAGGCCTCGGTTACGGCCTCGAGCGAGGTGAGATCGCAGGAACGGCCCCAGACCTTGGCCTCGGGATAGGCTGCGGTCAGCTTCTCGACGGCGGCATCGGCGGTCTCCTGGCGAGAGCCAAAGACCGTGACGGCGGCGCCTTCCTCAATAAAACGGCAGGCGATGGCGTAGCCGATACCGCGCGTGCCTCCGGTGATGATTGCTTTCTTACCCTCGAGCAACATGGTGCCTCCATTCTTCGGGGGTGTGGACATACGCAGCACAGCATAGTGGCGACCCAAAACGAGCACGTCCGCTTATCGGTGAACGGTACCCCCGGTTGTCAATGAG
>USPH01000179.1 GCA_900556515.1 uncultured Collinsella sp. | reverse complement strand
TCTGTGGAGAACGTGGGCGTTATCGCCCTGTGCCTGGGTATCGGTGGCCCGCTGGGTATCGCCGCGGCCCTGCTGCACTGCGTGTTCCACGGCTTTACCAAGACGCTTGCCTTCTGCGTGTCCGGTAATATCCAGCACGCCTTTGGCACGCGTAGCCTGGCTAAGATTCAGGGTGTCGTCGAGGTTGCCCCCGCAACCGCCGCGCTCGCCGTCCTGGCGCTGCTCGGTCTTGGTGCCTTCCCGCCCTTTGGCATGTTTATCTCCGAGTTCCTGACTTTTGTCGCCGGTGTTACCGCCGGTCCCATGTGGCTGGTCGTCGTGGTCGCCTTCGGTCTTACCGTGGCCATCTCCGCGCTCACCCGCATCGCACTCAAGTCGGTATTCGGCCATGCGCCCCAGGGCATGGGCAAGCATGAGGCCCCGGCGCTCATGCTTATCCCCGAAATCATCCTGGCTGTCATGATCTTGTGGTTTGGCATCGCCACCCCGCTGCCTCTCGTGCACGGTGTGGAGACCGCGACCGGCATCGTGCTCGAGCAGAGCACCGAGGAACTTCACGCGACGCCGATGTACCGCGCTGTGTTCGGTACCGAGACCGCTCAGAGCGAGGTGGAGTAACGAATGATTGAAACTGAGAACAAGGTGTATGCCCGTCGCTGCGAGAGCCATGTCGAGGCCCTGCGCCGCGCCGTTCCGGGCTGCATCGAGAAGGTCGAGTGGCAGTGCGAGGACCAGCTGACGATCACCGTCAAGCAGGACAAGCTGCCCGAGGCCGTCCACTACCTGTACTACGAGCGCTACGGCTGGATTCCCGTGATCATCGGCAACGATGAGCGCAGCCTGTGCGGCCGTTACGCCGTGTACTACGTCATCTCCATGGAGGGGGAGGACCCCGGCTGGGTGACCGTGCGCACCGAGGTCGATCCCGCCAAGATGACGTTCCCGTCCGTGACGCCGTTCGTCCCCGCCTGCGTGTGGGGCGAGCGCGAGCTGCGCGACATGTTCGGCCTGATCCCCGAGGGTCTGCCCGACCGTCGCCGCCTGGTACTGCCCGATGACTGGCCCAGCGGCCTGTACCCGCTGCGCAAGGACTCCATGGACTACCGCTTCCGTCCCGCTCCCGCGAGCGACATGGAAAACTACGAGTTCTTGGCCGACACCAAGGGCAAGGAGACCACGCTCGTCCCCATGGGCCCGCTGCACATTACCTCCGACGAGCCTGGCCACTTCCGCCTGTTCGTCGAGGGCGAGACGATCGTCGATGCCGACTACCGTCTGTTCTACGTGCACCGCGGCATGGAGAAGGTCGCCGAGACGCGCCTGAACTATGACGCCGTGACGTTCCTCGCCGACCGTATCTGCGGCATCTGCGGCTGCGCCCACTCGGTGGCCTATGCCGAGGCCGTCGAGCGCGCCCAGGGCATTCATGTCCCGCCGCGCGCTCAGTACATCCGCGCCATCATGCTTGAGGTCGAGCGCCTGCACTCGCATCTGCTCAACATTGGCCTGGCGTCGCACTACACGGGCTTCGACTCCGGCTTCCAGCAGTTCTTCCGCGTCCGCGAGAAGTCCATGGACCTGGCCGAGAAGCTCTCCGGTCACCGCAAGACCTACGGCCTCAACGTGATCGGCGGCGTGCGTCGCGACATTTTGGCCGAGCAGAAGCTCTCCACGCTCACGACCATTCACCAGCTGCGCTCCGAGGTTCAGGAACTCGTCGACGTCTTGCTCTCCACGCCCAACTTTATCGAGCGTACGAGCGGTATCGGCATTCTAGACCGCAAGATCGCACGCGACTTCTCGCCGGTCGGCCCGCTCATGCGTGGCTCGGGCTTTGCCCGCGACGTGCGCTTTGACCATCCCTTCGACGGCTACGCCGATCCGGACGTCCAAAAGATGCATGCTGCCACGGCAGACACCTGCGATGCCTTCGGCCGTACCGCCGTTCGCATCCAGGAGGTCTACGATTCGATCGACATGATCGAGACCATGCTCGAGAACTGCCCGTCGGGCCCCATCCTCACCACGGATTGGGAGTACACCCCGCACAAGTACGCCATCGGCGCCACCGAGGCGCCGCGCGGCGAGGACGTGCACTGGGCCATGCTCGGCAATAACCAGAAGTGCTACCGCTGGCGCGCCAAGGCCGCCACGTACAGCAACTGGCCGGTCCTGCGCTACATGTTCCGCGGCAACACCGTGGGCGACGCTGCGCTGATCGTCGGTTCGCTCGACCCGTGCTACTCCTGCACCGACCGCGTGACGGTGACCGATGTCGCCGCCAAGCGCGACCACGTGCTCGACAAGGAGCAGTTCGAAAACGTCTGGCGCGACAAGTCGCCGCTTGCGGGCGAGGGCACCATGGCCGCCCCGCTCGATGAGGAGGCGCTCTAATATGCTGAAGCTTTGGAAGGTCAACGCCAAGGCCGGCGACGCGACGGTCAAGTACCCGTTTGCGCCGTTCCCCACCAACAAGGACATGCGCGGCAAGCCCGAGCACAATGCCGAGCTCTGCATCGCCTGCGGTGCCTGCGGCGTGGCGTGCCCGGCCGATGCCATTCGCATGGACACCGACCTTGCGGCCGATACCATCACCTGGTCGATCGACTACGGTCGCTGCATTTTCTGCGGCCGTTGCGAGGAAGCCTGCCCCATGGAGGCTATCAAGCTCACCGAGGAGTTTGAGCTGGCCGTCATGAGCAAGGACGACCTCACCAGCAAGAGCGTCTATACGCTCGAGCACTGCTCGCGTTGCGGCAAGCCGTTTGCCCCGCACAAGGAGATCGACTACGCCAAGCGCTTGCTGCAAAAGGCCGGCGGCATGGAGGCCGAGCAGGCCGCCCGTACCGTCGGTATGTGCCAGGAGTGCAAGCGCGAGCTCGACGCCCTGCGCGCCGCCTCGGCCGTAAAGACCGGCAACGCTGCCGGCATGGCTGCCAACGAGACGCTTGCGTCCGGCGAGCCCCAGGGTCCCGGCATGGAGTATCTGGGCGGCCACGGCGTGAACCCGGAGTATATCGACCGCGAGCTCAACCCCGATGCGCCCGAGATTCCCGCTGGTCCGGCGCCGGTCGAGGGCATCATCATGGATTTTGATACGAAGGAGGAGTAACCATGGCCGAACCCACGCTTTTGCCCGAGCGGCTTCAGTACCGCCCGACCAAGATCGAGCTCGACGAGAGCATCGAGAAGGCCAAGGCGACCCTTCTTAAGAAGATCAAGCGCTCGGTGTACGTCTACCGTGTTGACTGCGGCGGCTGCAACGGCTGCGAGATCGAGATCTTCGGTTCCATCACGCCCGTCTTTGACGTCGAGCGCTTTGGCATCAAGGTCGTGCCCTCGCCCCGTCACGCCGATGTGCTGCTGTACACCGGTGCCGTGACGCGTGCCATGCGCATGCCGGCCCTGCGCGCCTTTGAGGCCGCACCCGATCCCAAGATCGTGGTGTCCTATGGCGCGTGTGGCTGCACCGGCGGCATCTTCTACGACAACTACTGCGTCTGGGGTGGCACGGACAAGATCTTGCCGGTCGATGTCTATATCCCCGGCTGCCCGCCCAGCCCCGCGCAGACCGTCTACGGCTTTGCCATGGCGCTCGGTCTGCTGGACCAAAAGCTCCATGCCGAGACCACGGTGGAGGCCGCCGGCGAGCAGGCCGATATCCTGCACCCCGGCGTGCCGTACAAGCTGCGCGTTGCCATCGAGCGCGAGGCTCGCGCCATGAGCGGCTACCGTTACGGCCGCGACCTGGCCAACGAGTTTATGGATACGCTCGAGGGCGCGCCCAAGGGCGATATCCGCGGTGCCATGGCGCTGCTCATCGATAAGCAGGACGATCCTCGCCGCGTTGAGGTGTACTCGGC
>USPH01000178.1 GCA_900556515.1 uncultured Collinsella sp. | reverse complement strand
CTAGCTTCGTCGGCAGCGTCAGATGTGTATAAGAGACAGGATCAACACGTCGAGGCCCTTGAGCATTCCGCGGTACTCCTCGATATCGCCCAATGCACCGTAAATCATCTAAATCCCCTCTCGGATCGCTTCTTTGGCGGCTACTCGGCAAACGCGTTACCGACGCTGTTGCCACCCACATACGTCTCGACCAGGGTAAGGTCGGGATTGAACACGACAACGTCGGCGTCGCGCCCCGACATAATGCTATCGCACTTGTCGTCGACATGAGCTAGCAATCGATGCCGGGGCCGACGCCCAAGCCCTTACAGCTCGGTCACGACAACGCCGTTGTAGACCTCGTCCCAACGATCCATAACCAAGTGGCCAGTCATGGGATCCATGGCGTTGAGCTTGCCGCAGGTGTTGGCGGTACGCAGCACCGTCTCGTCGTCTGCGCCAGCAGCAATGGCATGCGCGAAGCCTGCGATAGTGGAGTCACCAGAGCCCGTGGCGTTAACGGCAGGGATATCGGGCGTCTTTGCGCGGAATGCACGGCCGTTGTGGAAGCCAACAGAGCCGGCAGCACCCATGGACACGACGACCCAGGGGATATCGGAGAAGCGGGCATCAGAGGCGAGCGCGGCGCGGAGCTCGTCCACATCGTCGGTGGTAAAGCTCGTGCCCAGAAGGCCGTTGATCTCGGTCAGGTTGGGCTTGACCAGCTCGGGCTTAATTTCGGACTTAAGGGCGGCCTCGAGCGAAGCACCCGAGGTGTCGAGCAGCACCTTGGCTCCGGCGTTCTCTGCAATGCCCGTGATCTTGGCATAGTAGTCTGCCTCGACACCGCGGGGCAGCGAACCCGAAATGGTGACGACGTCGGCCTTGCCCGCAAGCTCGGTAAACTTGGCGGTAAAGGCATCGAGCTCCTCGGGGGCAATTGTCGGGCCACTCTCGAGCAGCTCAGTCTGGTTGCCGGCGTGGAGGATGTTGAGGCAAATGCGAGTCTCGCCCTTGATGGGCACAAAGTCGTTGTTAATACCGTTGGCATCCATGAGCTCAGCCATGTAGGCGCCCATGTGGCCGCCGAGCAGACCGGTTGCCACAACGTCGTCGCCCAGCTGACCCAGCACACGGGCCACGTTGAGGCCCTTGCCGCCGGCGGTCTTTTCGGGCGTCACGCGGTTGACGTCGTCGATAACGAGCTCGTCGAGCTGATAGCGCGTATCGACAGACGGGTTCATCGTAACGGTGAGGATCATTTTTAGCTCCTTATCTCGCAGGCTCCTTGTGCCTCGCGATACGAGTCGACAAAACGGAATTACAGGATCTCAATCGTGAACGAGCGAACGACGGTCTCCTTGGGCTTGGCGACAAGGCAGCCGCGCTTATGCTCAAGCACGTCGTCCTCATCGGAGCAGGTCGAGAGACCGCCCCAAGGCTCAACCGCCACAAAATCGCCCTCGGGCTTACTCCACACAATGAGATACGGGAAGCCCTCAAAGCTCAGGCGGACGCCCTTGTCCTCGCCCTTTTTGGAAAGCGTGACCTGACGGCTCTCGAGCACGTCAAAGATGGTCTCCGCAAAATCGAAGAGCTCGTGCGACAGGGGCAGCGTCTTTCCCACCATGGGGTTCTTGGAGCGGTTTGCCACGTCAATCAATCCAGTCGAGGGAACGGCGGTGCAGAGCTCCGCAGCCTCGTCTTTCTCAAAGCGCAACTCGTAGTCCGTATAGGCCTCGCCCTCATCGAGCGGACACCTAAAGCCGGGATGACCGCCGATAAAGAACGGCATGTCCTCGGTCCCCTCGTTGGTCACCTCATAGGAGACGCGCACGGCGGTATCCTCGAGCGTATAACGAGCGACAAGCTTAAACGGGTACGGATAATCGCTCAGCAGCGCGGCGTTATCCTCCGAAGCCAGGCACATCGCCAGCTCGTTCTCGCTCTGGCTCAGCAGCTTCCACTCCTGTTTGCGCGCAAACCCATGGCGAGCGAGCTTTACATGATGCCCGGCAAACGTCATGGCGTTGTTATCGCGCAAGCCTCCGCAAATCGGGAAGCAAATCGGTGCCTGGCCAGACCACACGGCGGGATCGCCCTGCCACAGATACTCGCGACCTCCGGCCTCAATCGAGGTAAACGAACCACCAGCCGTGGACACCGTAATAGAAATCGAATCGTTGGAGAGAGCGTATTCCATTGCCCATCCTTTCGAACAACTGCTTTTTGCTCGCAAGAACCCGTCTCGGCCCTGACCAAAGGACAAACCCGCACGTTCATCGATACGTCCGGTATCCCAGCCATGCAACGGGGTACCATACAGACATTGATGCAATTACAGCTGAAAGGCCTTCTTATGCGAACCATCATCCTCTATGCCTCGCGCCACCACGGCAACACGAAAAAGCTCGTGGACGCCATTGTCGAGGCGCATCCCGAAATCGATACCCTCGACGTAAAGGCACTCGGTAAAAACGAGTACCCCGACCTGCACGAGTACCATTTGATTGGTGTGGCCACGGGCATTTATTATTCCGAGATCGACAAGGACATGGCACGCGTGCTCACCAACGTGCTGCAGCCACAGGACAAGGTGTTTGGCCTTATGACCTACGGCGGTAAAAACAAGTGGTACGGCAAAGATATCGACGGCATCTGCCGCATGAGGCAGGCCATCTTTATGGGCGTCTACGGCTGCCCCGGCTTTGACACGTGGGGGCCGTTCAAGCTCACCGGCGGCGTCCAGAAGGGACACCCGACCGCTGAGGAAATTAAGGGCGCTGTCGATTTCTTCGATAAGATCGAAGATGAGTACGGCGACATCATCGTCGAAGAGTATGCCAAACGCGAGAAGCGCCTGGCATACGAAAAAGAGCATCCTGCGGGAGGCCTGGTGGCCGGCGTCAAGCGCACGGCAAAGAAGATCGCTAACAAGCTGTAACTGTTAAGGTGCTTTTGAGCGTTAACCCATACGGCGGGTCCGAGCAAATTCGGGCCCGCCGTCTTTTTCTGTCGTTACTCAGTAAATGCGTTGCCGACGCTCTGGCCGCCAACATACGTCTCAACGAGAGTAAGCTCGTGGTCGAACACGACAAAGTCGGCGTCGCGACCCGGCATGATGCTGCCGCACTTATCCTCGATGTGCGCGGAGCGAGCCGGCACCTCGGTTGCCATGCGAATGGCGATATCGGCGCTGGCGATACCCCAGTCCACGATGTTCTTAACGCCCTGGGCAAGCGTGAGCACCGAGCCGGCAATGCTCTTGCCGTCGGCGAGCCAGCACAGGTTGTCCTTCATGATGACGTCCATGCCACCGCTGGTGTAGCTGCCCTCGGGCATGCCACCGCAGCCCAGGCAGTCAGTGATGAGCACCGTGTGTTGCCAGCCCTTTGCCTGCAGCAGCGCCTTGATGGCGGCAGGGTTAACGTGCTTGCCGTCACAGATGATCTCGGCGTAGGTCTCGGGCGTGGACATGGCAGCGCCCACGACACCGGGCTCACGGTGATGCAGCCCGCGCTGACCGTTATAGGTATGCGTAAAGCAGCTGGCACCGGCGTTGATGGCGGCGATGCACTCATCGTAGGTGGCGTCGGAGTGACCGATGCTGGTCACCACACCCTTGGCATTCAGAGCAGCCGCATAAGCAGCGGCACCGTCGCGCTCGGCCGCCATGGCGCTCTTGACGATGCGACCACCCGCAGCCTCCTGCCACTGATCGAAGACCTCCTCGGAGGGATCGATCAGGTAAGCGGGGTTCTGCGCGCCCACGTGCTTCATGGTAAAGAAGGGGCCCTCCAGGTAGATGCCCTGAATGCGAGCACCGCAGAAGTCGGGGCCGCGACCCTCGTCCGCCTGAGCTGTCTCTTATACACATCTGACGCTGCCG
>USPH01000177.1 GCA_900556515.1 uncultured Collinsella sp. | reverse complement strand
GGTGTTGTCTGATCTCTTGGATTCCTACGAGCGCGATTTTGCCAAGCATGGTGGCCGTGCGCAGTTCGCCAAGCTTTCGCAAATATGGAACTCGATTCCAGCTCAGTTGGCGCGCGAGAACAAAAAGTTCGTTTGGGGTGCGGTGCGCGAGGGGGCTCGTGCTCGAGAATACGAGGATGCTCTGGAATGGCTTGCCGATGCTGGGCTCATCACGGCGGTTCGCCTTAATGCTGCTGGTGGTGTGCCGCTCTCTGCGTACGATGACCTCAAGGCATTTAAGGTCTACTGTCTTGATGTCGGCTTGCTGCGCCGCATGGCAAGGCTGGATGCGTCCGCTTTTGCCATCTCGGATGCGCTATTTTCGGAGTTCAAAGGTTCGTTCGCCGAGAATTATGTGCTTCAGGCATTACTTTCACAGTTAGATGCTGCTCCGCGTTATTGGACAAACGAGAAGCCGAAGCACGAAGTCGTTTTTTTGATTCAAGTCGGAAACGAAATCGTTCCCGTCGAGGTCAAATCGGGAGAGGTCGTTCATTCCAAGAGCCTTAAGTACTATGCCGACAAGCATGCGGAGACGACTCCATTGAGGGTCCGCTACTCACTTAAGAACCTAAAGCTCGACGACGGGGTGCTCAACATTCCGTTGTATTTGGCTGATCGATCTGTCCCTCTTATCAAAAAGGCGCTTGATTGTGCACATCTTGACGTTTAGATCCTGGGCGAGCTGATGGGCGGCGGCTAATTAAATCGCTCCGTAACGGCCAAGGAGCTTGGGTCTTAGCGATGCTTGCTTCGCCAAGCCGTGGGTGTCATGCCGGTGTATTGCTTGAAGGCTTGGGCGAAGGCGGCCTGCTGAGGGTAGCCTAGACGCTCTGCCACCTGCGCTATCGTGAGCGCGCCATCGGCCAAAAGGTCCTGTGCTCGCTCCATACGGCGTCTGCGAATGTAGGCGCCCAGGGACTCGCCAGTTTGGGCCTTAAAGGTGGCGCATAGTTTGGAGCGGCTTGTGTAGAGCCTCTCGGCCACCTCGTTGATACCCACACGTCTGCCTTTGTCGACCGCGCGCTCAATCATTGCCGTTGCTTCTTCGGCAATGGTTATGCTGACGCGTGTGTCTGCCGCCTGCCGCGCCTGCTTGTGGGCCGCGCACGAACAGGCGAGCTCCGCGACCATGGCCTCCACGATGCCCTGCATATAGACGTGTCCGCCTACGGTGCGGGCGCGGTCCTCGTTAATCCGGCGCAGCGTGTGGCAGATGGCAGACGCCGCTTCCTCGTGCCATGGCTCGGCAAACGCCTCAAAGATTCCCACGAACTCGGTGGGATAGCGGTGCTCCAGTTCGTCAAAATATCCAGGCAAAAAGAGCACCGAGCGCGAGTGATAAAGCTCCCCCGCAAACAGCGGGCTTAATTCCTCGCCACAGCTATCTTGGATAAAGCTGCAAACGGCATTGTTTGGCCACGGTCCATGCAATGGTTTAAGGTTCGCGGGCGTTATGCCAGCCTCGGGCATGCATGTAAGCGTGGGCGCGCTGACCTCGCTCACGCAGGCGTATGGTTCGGGTGTGTATTCGGCCAGGTACATATCGTGCGTCGGGGTGATGAAATGCTCCATGACGATGCAGGCAGGGGAGAGGGGCATGATCCATGCGCGGCCGTGCGCCCGGTCGTTTGCCACCTCGCCGGTAAAGACGGCGCCCTTGCCGGTAAGCTCCAGGCCAAACTGCTCAAACTGCGGTGCGTAGAGCTCGGTTATATCGGTCGCGGCCCGATGCATTTTCAAAAGCGTCCCCTTCCTTTGCGGAAACGTGCACGCATGGCTCGATTGTGAGCCATGGCTAACACATCAATGATAAGTTCATTACGGTTAACTCTCAAGCCGTTAGAAAGGAATCTCATGGCAAAGGAATCAAAAAAGGAAGGTGGCGGTATCGGTGAGCTGCTTGCATATGCCGGTGACCGCAAATTCCTAACGTATTTGGGCATGGCGCTCTCGGCGCTCTCGCAGCTGCTGAGTTTTGGCCCGTACGTGTGCATTTGGCTTGTCGCGCGCGATCTGATCGCCGTGGCACCTAACTGGAGCGAAGCCTGCGACATCGCGATGTATGGCTGGTGGGCCGTGGGTTTTGCCCTGGCAAGCATCGTAGCTTATTTCGTGGGGCTCATGTGCACGCATCTGTCCGCGTTTCGCTGCGCGTCCAATATTCGCAAAACTACGAGCGAGCACCTGCTTAAGCTGCCGCTTGGCTACTTTGACACGCACGCCACCGGTGAGCTGCGTCGTGTTGTAGACGGATGCGCCGCCTCCACCGAGACTCTGCTCGCACATATGCTGCCCGATATCGCAGGCGCCGCCGCCATGGTCGTGGGCTTGCTCGTGCTGCTTTTCGCCCTCGATTGGCGCTTGGGTGCGGCATGCCTCATCTCGGTCGTCGTTTCGTTTGGCGCCATGGCCACCATGATGAGCGGCAAAGGCGCCGAGTTTATGAAGGCCTACATGGGTGCACTAGTCAAAATGAACAAGACGGGCACCGAATACGTACGCGGCATCCCCGTGGTCAAGGTGTTTCAGCAGACGGTCTACTCCTTCAAGGCCTTCCACGATGCGATTGCCGAATACGCCGACATGGCACAAAGCTATGCGGGCACGTTCTGCCGAGGTCCACAGGTACTCAACCTTACCGCGCTCAATGGCCTTGTGGCATTCCTGCTGCCCGTGGCGTTGCTGTTGGCGCCGGGCGAGACGGACTTCGCGCATTTTATGGCAAACTTCACGTTTTACGCGATATTTTCGGCCGTGGTGCCGACGGCCATGACCAAGCTCATGTTTGTGGGCGAGGCCTCTCAGATGAGTGCTGATTCGCTGGCTCGCATCCGAAGCGTTATGGATTCCAAGCAGCTCTCCGTGCCTGCCCAGCCCAAGCACCCCGCTGGCAGCGATGTGCGCTTTGAGGACGTGAGCTTTACCTACGAGGGTGCCGAAGCGCCTGCCGTCGATCATGTGAGCTTTAGCGTTTCCGCGGGTAGCACCCTCGCCCTGGTGGGTCCCTCGGGCGGCGGTAAGTCAACCTGCGCCAGCCTGATCCCGCGTTTTTGGGATGTTTCTTCGGGTCGAGTGCTCGTAGGCGGTGTGGACGTTCGCGACATGGACCCGCACGAGCTTATGGACCAGGTTGCCTTCGTGTTCCAGACCAACCAGCTGTTCCGGCAAACACTTGCCGATAACGTGCGTGCCTCCAAGCCCACGGCCACTGACGACGAAGTGCGTGCGGCCCTCTCCGCAGCTCAGTGCGACGACATTGTGGCCAAGCTCCCGCAGGGTATTAACACCATGCTCGGTGCTGGAGGGGCATATCTTTCGGGCGGCGAGGTGCAGCGCGTAGCACTCGCCCGCGCGATCCTTAAAGACGCGCCTATCGTGGTGCTCGATGAGGCCACGGCGTTTGCCGACCCCGAGAACGAGGCGCTCATCCAGCGTGCCTTTAGCAAGCTGGCGGCGGGTCGCACAGTCATTATGATCGCGCACCGGCTTTCGACCGTGGTGGGGGCCGACAAGATCGTGGTGCTCAACCAAGGTAGCGTGCAGGAGACTGGCACCCATGCCGAGCTGCTGTCCCAAAACGGTCTATACGCCAAGATGTGGGCCGAATACGAACAGGCCGCGAGCTGGAAGATCACTGCTGCCGCGGATGCCGCCGTCACGAAGGGAGGCGAGGCCTAAATGTTCGCCTCATTCCAAAAGAAGTACTTCCTATCCGATAAAGGCGTCGCCGGCGTAAAACGCGGCATTTTCTGGACCGCGCTCACCAATCTCATTACCATGGCCGGCATGGGCTTATTGTTCCTGGTCCTGTCTCTTATACACATCTCCGAG
>USPH01000176.1 GCA_900556515.1 uncultured Collinsella sp. | reverse complement strand
TTCTAGCTTCGTCGGCAGCGTCAGATGTGTATAAGAGACAGCTCCCCCATCGCGGTCGCGTAATAACCGCCCATCACGCCCTGCTGGCTCGTGAACTCGACGACGGCGTTGGACACCAGGTCGGCCTTGCACAGGTGCGCGGCACGGCCGGCGTCAGCTGCCAGATGAGCACCCAGGTGTGCCTCACGGGCAATAGCGAGCGCGAGCTGCTCGATGCGCTCGGACTTGGCGAGCACGCTACCGAGCTTCTCCTGGAAGGCAACCTTGGCCAGGCGCTCACGGAACTCGTCGAGGGAGATCTTCAGGTCCTCCTCGTAGAAGAACTTTGCGTCGTCCAGACGGGCGCGCACGACGCGCTCGTTACCGTCGATCACGCGCTCGGCATT
The DNA here is from genome assembly GCA_900556515.1 of uncultured Collinsella sp. Lineage (GTDB taxonomy): Bacteria > Actinomycetota > Coriobacteriia > Coriobacteriales > Coriobacteriaceae > Collinsella. The sequence continues at coordinate 3,490 of USPH01000176.1, read as the reverse complement.
CTCGGGCTTGCTGTTGGAAACGACCACGAACTCACGCGTGAGCTTGCCCTCGCCGTCATAAATCGGGAAGTAGCGCTGGTTGGTGAGCATGGACTCGCAGATGATCTCGTGCGGGACCTTGAGGAACTCCTCATCGAAGGTACCGACGAGCACCGTCGGCCACTCGCAGAGGTTAATGACCTCCTCAAAGACCTTCTTGGGCGTATCGACATGGCAGCCGGGACGGGCAGCCTCGACCTCGGCGATACCGGCAAGGATGACCTCACGACGACGCTCGGCAGAAAGCACACCGGCGTCCTCGAGCACCTGCTCGTAAACAGCGGGGCTGGCAACCACATAGTCGCCAGGGCCAAGTACGCGATGACCGCGCGTGGTGTTGCCGCTCGTCACGTCGGCAAACGACACGGGCACAACATCCTCGCCCAAAAGGCAGCAGATCCAGCGGACCGGACGAACAAAGGTCGCATGCTCGTGACCCCAGCGCTGGCTGCGGTAGTTGGGCCACTGCAGGCCGGCGATGGTCTTCTCGCACAGAGCGGTCAGAATCGGCGTAGCCGGTGCGGAAGGAATGTTCTTCTCGGCGAACACATACTCGCGACCGTCAGTGTCCTCGCGACGGACCAGGTCCTCGGCAGCCACACCGCACTTGCGGGCAAAGCCCTGGGCGGCCTTGGTGGCGTTACCGTCAGCGTCGAAGGCAATGTTGGCCGCGGGGCCACGCTTGACCTCGTGAACCTCATCGGTCGCGGTGGCGACGTTGGCAACGAGTGCAGCCAGACGACGCGGGCTCGAGATCACGCGGACCTCGCCGTGGGCCAGACCGGCCTCATCGAGACCCTTGGCGATCATGGTGCCAAGCTGCTTGACGGCATTGTTCAGCGGCGCGGAGGGCATTTCCTCCGTACCGATCTCAAACAGGAAATCCTTAGCGTCTGCCATGGCTTACGCCACCTCGCCTTCCTGATCGGCATTCTCGTTGACTCCGGCGACCTCGGCCATATAGGCCTCGCAGCACGCCTTGGCGACGGCGCGGACGCGCAGGATGTAGTTGGCACGCTCGACTGCGGACAGGGCGCCGCGGGCATCGAGCAGATTGAAAGCGTGGCTGCACTTCATGACACAGTCGTACGCCGGCAGCGGCAGCTTGCGCTCCAGGCAGGAGTGGCACTCGGCCTCGTAGTCGTCAAACTTCTGACGCATCATCTCGACGTTGGCGACCTCAAAGTTATAGGCACTGAACTCGCGCTCGTTCTCGAGGAACACGTCGCCATAGGTCATGGGCGTTCCGTCGGGCAGGTAGCTCCACACCAAGTCGTAGACCGAGTTAACGCCCTGCGCATACATGGCAATGCGCTCTAGGCCATAGGTGATCTCGACGGGCACGGGGTCGACCTCGATGCCGCCTACCTGCTGGAAGTACGTAAACTGCGTGACCTCCATGCCGTTGAGCCAGACCTCCCAGCCAAGGCCCCAGGCGCCGAGCGTCGGGCTCTCCCAGTCGTCCTCGACAAAGCGGACGTCATGGTCGTTGGGGTCCAGACCGATAGCGGCAAGAGACCCCAGGTAAAGCTCCTGGGCGTTGACCGGTGAGGGCTTGATGAGCACCTGGAACTGATAGTAGTGCTGCATGCGGTTGGGGTTCTCGCCGTAGCGGCCGTCGGCGGGACGGCGGCAAGGCTGCGCATAGCAGGTGCGCCACTCGGCGGGACCGAGCGAGCGCAGCGTGGTCGCGGTATGGAAGGTACCGGCACCGACCTCGGAGTCATAGGGCTGCATGATGACGCAGCCCTGCTCGCCCCAGTACTGCTGGAGGCGCAGGATGATGTCTTGGAAGGAAAGCGATGAAGCGTTCATGCCTCTAATATCCCCTCGTCGAAACGATTACACGGTTAGGTACTGTACTATAGCGGTTTTTAGTCGATAGCGCCCAGACGGTTGAGCGGCCAGTAACGCACGAGCGCCACGGCGATCAATTCGGAGCGGTCGACCGGGCCAAAGTAGCGGGAGTCAGCAGAGTTCTCGCGGTTGTCGCCCATCACCCACACGCACCCGTCGGGAACGGTGTAGGGATAGCTTACCTGAGCGCCGGGCGCTTGGACCGAAAGTGGCCAGCTCATGCCCGTCGTATAGTCCTCGTCGAGCGCTTGGCCGTCAACGACCACCTTGCCATCCTGCAGGTCGACCGTCTGCCCGGCCGTGGCAATAACACGCTTGACAAGAACATCATGCTCGGAGGTGCCATCGGGGTTGTGAAACACCACAATATCGCCCTGCTTGACGGGCTGACCGAGCTCGAGGCTCACCTTTTGTGCCAGGATCTGGTCGCCAATCTCGATCGTGGACTCCATGGAACCGGTGGGTACCACAAAGGGTTCGACCACAAACGAGCGAATCAAGAAGGTAGCGACCAGTGCGATCGCGACGACCACGATCCACTCAAACGCACCCTTTAGCACGGAATGCTGCGATGGAACCATCCTCACTCCTCGCTCTGCGAATACGAAGCGTCCAGAATCTCCTGCGCGTAAGCGCGCTCCTCGGGCGTGAGCCGCGCCGTCTCAATCAGATCGGGACGCCAACGACAGGTGCGCTCGATGGCGTTCTTACGACGCCACGCATCGACCTTAGCATGATCGCCGCTCACAAGCACCGGAGGCACGCCCTCGCCGTTGAACTCGGCAGGACGGGTGTACTGCGCGTACTCGAGCAGGCCTCCATCCTCGGCGGTCGAGAACGACTCGTCCACGTTGCTCATCTCGTCGCCCAGGGCGCCGGGAATCAGGCGTACGACGGCATCGGCAACGACCATAGCGGGAAGCTCGCCGCCCGTAAGCACGTAGTCGCCGATCGACAGACGCTCATCGGCATACGCATACGCGCGCTCGTCGACGCCCTCGTAGCGACTGCACACAAACAGCAGGCGCTCACTTTTGAGCAGGCGCTCGGCCACATGCTGCGTAAAGGGCTCGCCACAGGGGGTGAAGAACACAACCGTGGGCTTGGGACCCTCTGCGCTAATGGCCTCGATGGCCTCTGCGATAGGCTCGACCTTCATGAGCATGCCCTGCCCGCCGCCGTACGGCTCGTCATCGACGGTACGATGGCGGTCGTGCGTCCAGTCGCGCAGGTTATACGCCTTAAAATCAAAAAGGCCGGCCTTGCGGGCGCGGCCCAAAATCGATGTGGACATGACGGGCTCAAACATCTCGGGAAAGACCGAAAGGGTCTCGATCAGCATGTTGTCCTCCCTACTTGTCCATATCGATCAGGCCGTCCATAACATGGACGGAAATTGTTCCTGTGTCGGGAAGATCGAGCACGACCTGCTCGATCACGGGAATCAGTACCTCGCCGTACCGATCGCCCTCGACAACCCAAACATCGTTAGCGGGCGTCGACATGATCTCGACGATCGTGCCGAGCGAACCGAAGCGCTCGTCGACCACCTCGCGACCTGTCTCTTATACACATCTGACGCTGCCGACGAAGC
>USPH01000175.1 GCA_900556515.1 uncultured Collinsella sp. | reverse complement strand
CGGCAGCGTCAGATGTGTATAAGAGACAGAGTTAGTTTATCACAGCTTTCTACCGATTAGTCCGAAAATGGAACTTCGAGCATTTCGATGAGTTCGACCGTGCGTAGCATCTCGCGCTGACGGCATCCGCGACCGTCGACCGAAGCCTCACCCATCTGGTTATCGTAAGGGTCCTCGCGCATGCCGTCGAAAGAGGGCTCAAACTCTGCCTGGAATCGATTGTTGGCCACCATACGCCATGGGTCGAGATTGCCAAAGTAGTGACGGCGGCGCCACTCCTCCCCCATCCTGTGAGCAGAAGATCCAAATGACACGTCGGCGTTGAGCCAACCGGTCTGCGGCGTATAGAACTCTGCCCAGTCGTGCGACCCCACCGAATCGGGCGCAACGTACAGGCCGCTCTGCCAACGGGCAGGCACGCCCGCGATACGGCACATGGTGATAAACGTGAGCGCCATAACGCCGCAATCGCCGCGGAGCGAATGCGCGCAGCCATCGGCAATAGATCCCAAAAGCAAGTACGGCGGCTGATAGCGATAGTCGATATGCTGCGTCAGATAATCATAGATAGCACGAGCGCGATCGAGCGGATCCTCGAGTCCGTCAACAACACCGGCCGTCAGCTGCTGCAGATACGGCGTGAATGCAATGTGCGGACGGTCCTCGGAAATATCCTCGGGCAGAGGCGCGTCCATACGCGGATGAACCGGAAGTGTGCCACCGTAGACATCACAATAAGCAGCATCGATGTGATAACGATAAGTCACCGAGAATGAGCGCTCACTCGAAGAAGACCACGAGGCGGTACGCGCCGAAGCGTTCGCGGGAGCAACAGCACCCTCCGGCGTCATGTCGAGAATCTCGACCCGAGACTGCTGACGGCAGGCAGCCGCGACGGGAAGCCAAGCGCAAACGGTCTCTCCCTCCAGAGCGCCGGGGACAGACACGGACGCTTTAAGCGTAATGACGCGAGCCAATCCGTTTTGTGACTCCATCTCCTTGAGCATCTCGTCGCGCAGTGCTATTCCGTCCGTAGAATCGGGACGCATGCCGGGGACCTCTTTGGGATATACGCGAAGCGAATCGAGGAAGTTGTCGAGAACGAACAGCTCGCCATCGATAAAGCGCCAGTCAATACGCTTACGGTCAATCAGATCGTCAAACTGCTCCTCGGTAAACTCAGGCCACTCCTCGCGAATCATCGCAATAGCTCGATCGCGCGACACCGAAAAATGAAGCGGCGTCTCAAGCATGCGATACCGCTCGGCACGAACGCAGGCAGCAAGCGAGGGATCGGGATCTTGGGCAAGTAGGCGGTCGCAAGCCTCAATAGCCTGCGAAAGATACCCCGCGTCCTTTAAACGCAGAATCTCGGGTGGCAAGCCAACATCTAGAAAACGGAAGTCATCATTGCAAACATCAACAGAGCAACCAACAGGACCCTCGTCAATAACCTTCCCATCCGAAGGCAGCACATTAATAACAGCCATACCAAACTCCAAGTCATTAGAACTCTTGAAGTCCATTGTAGCGAGATAAAAAGAAAGCCCCAATAAAGGAACCCTCAACACCGATAAACGGTACCTATAAAAAATGAATTCAGCCCAGTAACCCTGTGGCGAGTTAACGAAGGAGGCCCCGTTCACCCGAAGCTTTTCCCATTGCGCGACTTCTGGCAAAGCCAGGTGAGCGCAAGGGAAAAGCGTAGGGTGAACGGGGCCTCCGACGGGAAAGTTAAACCGCTACTTACGCCTTGTTGACGGAGCCAAACTCCTCCATGAGCTCCTTGGTGCGGGCAACGATGTTGTCGCGACCAGGCTTGAGGAGCTTGCGGGGGTCAAAGCCCTTGCCCTGCTGATCCTTGCCAGCCTCGATATACTCGCGAACGCCCTTGGCGAAGACGAGCTGCAGATCGGTGTTGACGTTGATCTTGGAGATACCCAGGGAGATGGCCTTCTTGATCTGATCCTCGGGGATGCCGGTACCACCGTGCAGAACGAGGGGCAGGTCGCCGGTCTGAGCCTTGATCTCGCCCAGACGCTCGAAGGAAAGGCCAGCCCAGTCGGCGGGATACACGCCGTGGATGTTGCCGATACCGCAGGCGAGGAAGTCGACGCCCAGGTCAGCAATCTGCTTGCACTCAGCGGGGTCAGCGAGCTCGCCGTTGGAGGTCACGCCGTCCTCGGTGCCGCCGATGCCGCCGACCTCGGCCTCGATGGACATGCCCTTGGAGTGGGCAAGCTCAACGAGCTCCTTGGTGCGGTCGAGGTTAAGCTGGAAGGTCTCCTCGTGAGAGCCGTCATACATGATGGACGTGAAGCCGGCCTCGATGCACTTGAAGCAGTCCTCGTAAGAACCGTGATCGAGGTGAAGGGCGACGGGGACGGTAACGCCCGTGGCCTCGACGGCAGCCTTGACCATGTCGGCGCAGACCTTGAAACCGCCCATCCACTTAGCGGCACCAGCGGTGCACTGAAGGATCAGCGGAGACTTGGCCTCCTCGGCGGCCTGGAGAATAGCCAGGGTCCACTCGAGGTTGTTGGTGTTGAAGGCACCGAGAGCGTACTTGCCGGCCTCGGCCTTCTTGAGCATGTCTGCTGCGTTGACGAGCATAAAAGAAACCTCCTGTAAGGTTGCTCCGATAACGCCTGTGATTTTACCACGGCGCACCCGAGCATAAACGTTCGTTTGTTCACGAATATCGTCCAAACAGACTTTTTTGACCGTTTGCCCTACGAAATTGACCCGTTGGGGAAAAATAGCTTGACGTTTGGACGCTTCTCGTGCTTTAGAAGCTGACTATAAAGCTACACCTGCATGAAAGGGTTCTGCATGAGCTCGCGTGCCATGGTGGTCGAATCGCCATGGCCGGTTAGGCAAACGGTATCGGGCGGGAGAAGCCGGGCGAGCTTGGAGAGCGAGCGCAGAATCGCCGCCTCGTCGCCACCGGCAAGATCGGTGCGGCCGTGGCTGCCCGGGAACAGGGTGTCGCCAACAAAGGCGATGCTTCCCTGCTCGGTGGCGGCGAACAAGACGATCCCGCCCGGCGTATGCCCTGGTGTCTCGATCACCTGCAGGCAGATATCGCCCACCTCGATAGCATCGCCCTCGGCGAGCAGGCACGTCGGCTCCCCGGGGTCGGGCGTCTCAATGCCCCACATAGCTCGCTGTTCCTTGATGTTCGTATGCGGCACCGCCGCATCCTTAGCACACAGCTCATACTGGCAGCCCTCGCCAACGGTGGTTCGCACGCCGGTAACACCACCAACATGATCGGCATGGCCATGAGTGCATACGGCGCCAAGCACGCGTACGCCGGGATGTTCGGCTCGAATATGCTCCACCAGGCGCTCGCCTTCCCACGCAGGGTCGATAATCACGCACTCATTGCCCGAAATAAGAGCATAGCTATTGGTCTGAATGGGACCGTTTACGAGCGTCTCGATCTCGACCGACCCCTTGGGAGTTACATCCAAGGACATAGCACTCATGTCCCTCTCCTCTCTATAGAACTCGAGGCATCAAACGATGCCTCGAGTGTAGCGAATATTGATAATGTGGCGCGTTCGTCGCGACTAAACGCGGCGCTTAAGCTGGGCTCCACCCTCGCCGGGCATCAGGCGGCGTGCGTCGTAGACCGAGTCAACGCTGCTGATAGAGGCCAGCAGCGGATCAAGACCACTCGCGTCCGAGATCTCGACCATAAAGCGCAGGGTTGCAATACCCTCGCGGTTGGTCGACGTGGCGGCAGAAAGGATATTGCCGCCCGCATCGCCAATGGCAATAGTGACATCCTTGAGCAGGCCCATGCGGTCAATGCACTCGACAACGATCTCGACCTGGAAGAGGGCGTCGGCGCCGTTATCCCAGCTCCTGTCTCTTATACACATCT
>USPH01000174.1 GCA_900556515.1 uncultured Collinsella sp. | reverse complement strand
CGCTTACGCTCCGTCCAGCTTCGATCCCGCCAGCACCGGCTCCGCTGTGGGCCTGGGTGCTAACTGGCACGTCGTCGAGGGCCTCTACGGCATCGATTACCACGACTACAGCACCTTCAACGAGCTCGCCACCGACGATCCCAAGTCTGTGGACGACACCACTTTCGAGGTCACCATCCGCAAGGGCGCCAAGTTCTCCGATGGCACCGAGGTCACCGCTGACGATGTCGTTGCCTCCTACACCGCTTGCGCCGCTTCCGCTACCTATGCTCCGTTCTTCCAGCCCTTCGAGTCCATCGAGGCCAAGGACGCCAGCACCGTGACGGTCAAGACTAAGGTCCCCAACTTCTCCCTGCTCAAGGATCGTCTGGCCATCGTCCGCGTTACCCCGGCCACCCAGACCGAGGAGGATCGCGCCAAGCAGCCGATCGGCTCCGGCCCCTGGATGTACGACTCTATCTCCGATACCGAGATCACCCTGGTTCCCAACCCCGAGTACAACGGTGAGTATGCTGCCGAGGATAAGAAGATCCAGTACAGCATCCTGACCGACCCCACCGCTCGCGTTACCGCTCAGCAGGAGGGCTCCACGCTCGTTATGGAGCTCGTTACCGCTGACGCCGTCGACCAGCTCGAGAGCGCCGGCTGCAAGATTGACAACGTTCAGGGTTTCGGCACCCGCTTCATCATGTTCAACGTCGCCAAGGAGCCTTGGAACAACGTCAAGGTCCGTCAGGCTGTCATGTATGCGCTCGACACCGAGAAGATGGTCAGCAACACCTTCGCCGGCCTTGCCACCGCTGCCAGCTGCTACCTGCCCAAGAGCTTCACCAACTATCATGAGGCTTCCACGGTGTACAAGACCGACACCAAGAAGGCTAAGAAGCTCATCGAGGAGTCTGGCATCACCCCGGGTGCCATCACCCTGCGCACCACCGACAACGAGCAGATTAAGGGCATGGCCGCCCAGGTCAAGAACGACCTCGACGCTCTCGGCTTCGATGTGACCATCCAGACCGATACCTCGCCGGCCACCTACGCCGCCATCGACGGCGGCGAGGCCTACGATATCCTCCTTGCCCCTGGCGATCCTTCCTGCTTCGGCGCCGACCCCGACCTGCTGCTCAACTGGTGGTACGGCGACAACGTCTGGATGCAGACCCGTTGCCCGTGGAAGGAGTCCGCTGAGTGGCAGAAGCTCCACAGTCTCATGGACGAGGCTCTTGCCGCCGAGGGCGACGAGCAGCAGAAGAAGTGGAACGAGTGCTTCGACATCATTGCCGACAACGCCGTTCTGTACCCCGTTGTCCACGTCAAGACCGTCTCCGCTTCCTGGGACGATCCGTCCACTGCGCCCAACGGCGAGGCCCTCGATGGCTTCAAGGGCATCGGCACGACGAGCATGTCCTTCAGGGGCGTTGCGACCGTCAAGGCGTAAGACTCGCTTGAGTCTGTATGCAGGATGTCGGTCATTGGGGCCGTATCCTCATAGTTGAAACAAAGACCCGGGCGGCAACGATGTCGCTCGGGTCTTGTAATGAGTACCCGTACTCATATACCAGTTGGTCCTACCGACAAAAGAAAGGGGAGAGAACGTGAACAACTTGCTACGTTTGATTGGAAGGCGTCTTGTGGCGCTGCCGATCATGGCATTGGGCGTCACCGTCCTGGTGTTCTTCCTTATGTCGTTCTCCAAGACCGACCCCGCCTACACGGCGTTGGGTGACGGTGCCTCGCCCGAGGCGGTTGCCGAGTACCATGAGAAGTATGGTCTGGACGACCCCTGGCCCGTGCGCTACGTGCGCTATATGGGCGATTTGATCCATGGCGACATGGGCACCTATGGTGCTGCTCGCAACTCAGTTGCCAAGCGCATCTCCACGGCCCTGCCCGTCACGATGCAGCTGACCTTTATCGGTCTTGCCATCGGTGCGGTCGTTTCGTTTTTGCTCGGCGTCATCGCGGCACTGTATCGCGACAAATGGCCGGACCAAGTGATCCGCGTCTTTTCCATCGCCGGCTTGGCAACCCCGTCGTTCTGGCTTGCCGTTCTGTTGATCCTGCTGTTCTCTTCCTACCTTAAGGTGCTCCCGGCATCGGGTGCTCTGCCTCACTTCACCACGAATCCGGTTGGCTATCTGGGACGTATGATCATGCCCGCTATCGCCTTGGCATTTCCGCTGACGGGCCAGATGACTCGTATCGTGCGTACCGCCATGGTCGAGGAGCTCGACAAGGATTATGTCCGTATGGCTCGCGGCGCCGGCGTTCCCGAGAAGGTCGTCGTCGGCATCAACGTTCTTCGCAATGCGCTGATCACCCCGGTCACCACCCTCGGTCTTAAGATCGGTTACCTCATGGGCGGCGCCGTCGTCATCGAGGTTATCTTCAACCTCCCCGGCATGGGCACTGCGATTCTGCAGGGCGTTCAGGGCAACGAGGCGAACCTGGTTCAGGGCGTCGTTATCGTCGTTGCTCTTGCCTTCATCATCATCAACATCGTGGTTGACATGCTCTACCTGCTCATCAACCCGCGCATCAGGACGGTGTAGATTATGGTAAAGATTCGAGAGAAGCAAACCGAGCAGCTCGAGAAGGCTGCCTCCAAGGGGCTCAAGCTCGGTGGCTGGAAGAAGATGACGTTGTCTTCTAAGATTGCCGCCGTCGTGCTGGTGCTGGTCGCCCTGACTGCGATTCTGGCGCCCCTTCTTGCCCCCTATAGCCCGGTCGAGATCTTTACGGCTCGCCAGGCTCCCGGCAACGGATTTATCTTCGGTACCGACGATAAGGGTCGCGACATTCTGTCGCGTATGCTCTACGGTGGTCGTTACTCGCTGATTATCGGCTTTGGCGCCACCGCCATGGCTCTGGTCTGCGGCTCGGTCGTGGGCGCCCTTGCAGCGGTTTCGCGCAAGGCCGTCTCCGAGACGATCATGCGTATCCTGGACATCATCATGTCCATCCCGGGCATCGCCCTCGCGGCCGTCTTTGTCTCCATCCTGGGCAACTCCGTGCCGTCGATCATCTTCGCCATCGGCTTTATGTACACTCCGCAGATTGCCCGTATCGTGCGCGCCAACATCGTGTCCGAGTACGGCGAGGACTATGTCCGCGCGGTCATCGTTTCCGGCGCCAAGGCTCCGTGGATTTTGATCAAGCATGTTCTGCGTAACTGCATCGCCCCGATCATGGTCTTCACCGTTACCCTGGTCGCCGACGCCATCATCTTCGAGGCCTCGCTGACCTTCATCGGCGCTGGTATCCAGGAGCCCACCGCTACCTGGGGCAACATCCTCGCCGACGCCCGCGGCGGCGTGCTTGCCGGCCGTTGGTGGCAGGCGCTGTTCCCGGGTCTGGCCATCATGATCACCTGCCTGGCGCTCAACATCCTCTCCGAGGGCATTACCGACGCCATGGCCGCTGCTCCCTCCGCCGCCCTGGATCCGACCGATTCCTCCAAGCGTCGCGAGGCCGACCTGCTGGTCTCCGACCCCGTTCGCGCCTACAAGGAGCAGGCCCAGTCCCTCTCCGCTCGCCTTGGCGCCCTGCGCGATGTCGAGCTCAAGCGTGACGATCGCCATGTGCCCGACGAGTCTGTCGAACCGATTCTCTCGGTCCGTGACTTCTGCATTCAGTTTGAGCATCACGGTGATATCAACGTCGTCGACCATGTCAACTTTGACGTCCGTCCTGGTCAGACCATGGGCCTGGTGGGCGAGTCCGGTTGCGGTAAGTCCATCACCACGCTGGCCATCATGGGCCTGACCGACGATGACGAGCACCTTTCCGGCGAGGTCCTCTGGGAGGGCCGTGACCTGCTCAAGATGAGCAAGAAGGAGTGGTTCGGCCTGCGCGGTACCGATATCGCTATGGTCTATCAGGACGCCCTGTCCTCGCTCAACCCCTCCATGCTCATCTCTGCCCAG
>USPH01000173.1 GCA_900556515.1 uncultured Collinsella sp. | reverse complement strand
AGATGTGTATAAGAGACAGGTGCCTGAGCACGCGGCGGCCCTGTTTAGCTGCCGTTTGATCGACACTGTGGATGTGGGCACGCATCTGCTGTTTATTGGCGAGGTCGAGGATGCCGAGCGCCTGAGCGACGAGACGCCGCTGACGTACGACTACTATCACAAGGTGCTAAAGGGCAAGACGCCGCCCAAAGCCTCGTCGTATCAAGGCTAGAAATGTTCTAAAAATACTTGCATTATGTTATTGAGAACATATACTAATAAGTAAGTACACCAGCAGTCACGTTCGAGAGGAGAACATCATGGCTGAGGAGAAGAAGACGTATAAGTTTGTGTGCACCGTTTGCGGTTACGAGGTTGAGGTCGACACGCCCGAGCTGCCCGAGGACTACGTCTGCCCGGTCTGCGGCGTCGGCCCCGATGAGTTTGAGCTTGTCGAGGAGTAGCTCGTAGACACACGGCGAAAGCCGAACATAGCTCTGTCCAAGGGCCCCGGTCGGTCATCCCGGCCGGGGCCCTTTTCTTCCGTCTCCAAGGAATCACGGCTGCTGTTAGCCGATCCTGTCTGTTGTGAGTCCGGCTGACTGTTTGTCTTAATCTGTAACATCTAACGGCTCAAAAAGGGTCTATCTGTTACAGATTGAGACAAAAGGTTGGAGCTGAAGAAATGTCTCGATCTGTAACATCTAGAAGCGGAAATTGGGTCCACTTGTTGCAGATCAAGACAAACCAAAACCGTCCGGCAGAAAATCTCAATCTGTAACATCTAGCAGTGAAAACGGGGTCTACGTGTTACAGATTGAGACAAACGGAGCTGTCCCTCGGAATGATCTCGATCTGTAACATCTAGAGATCAAAAGCGGGTCTAGATGTTACAGATCGAGACGTTTGACTGGGTGGGCATGCGGCCTCGTTACATTCCCGTTAGCAGCACGATGTCGAGAATCGTCACGATGGCACCGATCCCTACGAGCAGCGCGTTGAGCGGGCGCGAGTTGACGTATTTGCCCATGACACGGCGTGAGCTGGTGAGCCGTATGAGCACAAAGACCGTAATCGGCAACTGAAGCGACAGCAGCGCCTGACTCCAGATGAGACCCTCAAAAGGATTTGGGACGACCAAGCACGCCGCCACTGCGCCGACGAAACAAGCCGCCACCCCGATCGAGGAATGTCGGTCGTGGATGTCGTATTCCTCGTCGAACATGCCTGCGGTGATGGTGCCCGCCGCCATGCCCGCCGTCACACTACTCGATATACCCGCAAACAGCAGTGCCACCGCAAAGATGGCCGAGCTTGCCGGGCCCAGAATGGGGGAGAGCGTGGCCGCTGCGACGGCGAGGTCGTCTACGACAATGCCGTGCGCAAAGAAGGTCGTTGCGGCCAGGATGACCATGGCCGAGTTGATCGCCCAGCCCACGCCCATCGAAAAGAGCGTGTCGAAGAGCTCGTAGCGCAGACGTTCCTCGATAACCTGCTTGCCTTGGCCTTCGAAGTGCATGGATTGGATGACCTCGGAGTGCAGGAAGAGGTTGTGGGGCATAACGACCGCGCCTAGGACACTTACGATAATCGCGGCCGAGCCGGTGGGCATACTGGGTGTGATCCAGCTTGCGGCGGCCATCGGCCAGTCGACCTTGACTAGCGTGAGCTCGGCCAAAAACGAGAGTCCTACCACGCCTACGAAGGCGATGATCCATCGCTCGGCACGCTTGTAGGAGTTCGTCATGAGCATCGCCATCGATACTGTCGCCACGATGACGCAGCCCGCGCGCACGGGCAGCCCAAAGAGCATTTGAAGGGCAATCGCGCCACCCAGGACTTCGGCCATGGCGGTGGCGATGGTCGCGAGATAGGCGCTGGCGAGTACTGCGCGTCCCACGATGCGGGGGAGGTAGCGTGTCGTGGCCTCGGCAAGACAGGTGCCCGTGGCGATGCCCAAGTGCGCCGCGTTGTGCTGCAGCACGATGAGCATGATCGTGGACAGCGTGACGATCCACAGCAGCGCGTAGCCAAACTGCGAGCCGGCGGCCATGTTGGAGGCCCAGTTGCCCGGATCGATAAAGCCGACGGTCACGAGCAGCCCGGGGCCGATATGCCGCGCAATGTCTAGGCCTCCGTGACCGCCGGTGCGTCGGGAGCCAAAATGTTGTTTGAGATGGTTGAGCATGGTGCGCTCCTGTGTGCCGTTTGTTTGACGCCGCAAAGGATACCCGTTTTAGGCTCAAAAGTTAACTATGACTAACAAAATAGTTGTATTTGAATGGGGTGGGGAAAGGGGGTTGCCGAAATGTCTTGATCTGTAACAACTGGGGATGGAAATTGGGTCTAGGTGTTACAGATCAAGACAGGAAGAAATGGTCCTATGGAAAATCTCGATCTGTAACAGCTGACCGCCAAAACTGACCCTTCGTGTTACAGATTGAGACATTCGGAACCGTCTCTCGAAAACATCTTGATCTGTAACAGTTAGTCGTCGAAATTGGGTCTTACTGTTACAGATTGAGATGTTTGAAGCGGTGAGCTTACAGGCCGAACTTGGGGCCTATGTTGTCGCCCTTGAGGTCGGCGGTGTCCACTCGTAGGGCGTGCGTTACGCGATTGTTTCGAAACGGGTGGGAAACACAACGGGCCGGCGGTGCTCCTAGTATGCCTATTCAACTGACTGTCTAATATCTAGGGGAGGATCGCGATGCAGGCAGATTCCGCTCAGCAGCAGGGCCTTTATCGCCCCGAATTCGACCACGATGCATGTGGCATCGGCGCGCTTGCCGATATCAACGGCGAGCGCCATCACCAGATCCTGGACGACGCACTGTCCATTCTGGTCAACTTGGAGCACCGCGGCGGCACGGGACTCGAGAAGAACACCGGCGACGGCGCCGGCATCCTGTTCCAGGTTCCGCATCACTTTTTCCGTAAAGAGGCCCAAAAGTGCGGCCAGATTCTGCCGGCAGAGGGCGACTATGGCGTGGCCATGCTGTTCTTCCCGCAGGACGGCAAGGGCGTAGAGGATGCCCGTCGCGTGTTTGAGGAGGGCTGCGCCGAGGCCGGCGTGCCGCTGCTTTTTTGGCGCGAGGTGCCGGTCGACCCGCACGATTTGGGCGAGACGGCCCGCGCCTGCATGCCCACCATCTTGCAGGCCTTCCTGGGCCGTCCGGACGACACGCCCGCCGGCGATGCCTTCGAGCGTCGTCTGTACGTGTGCCGCCGCACCATCGAGAAGAAGGCCGACGTCGAGTTTGCCCTGCGCGACAAGATCTTCTATGTGTGCTCCATGAGCTCGCGCACCATCGTGTACAAGGGTATGCTGGTCGCCACGCAGATGCGCCGCTTCTTCATCGATCTCAACGACGCCGCCGTCAAGACGGCCGTGGCGCTCGTCCACTCGCGCTACTCCACCAACACCACGCCCAGCTGGGAACGCGCGCACCCCAACCGTTTTATCATCCATAACGGCGAGATCAACACCCTCAAGGGCAACGTCAACTGGATCCGCGCCCGCGAGCCGAACCTGTACTCCCCCGTCCTGCAGCACGACCTCGAGCGCGCGCTGCCCATCATCAACCGCGAGGGCTCCGATTCCGCGATTCTGGACAACGTGCTTGAGTTTTTGGTCATGAACGGTCGCCCGCTTACGCGTGCCGCGTCCATGCTGCTGCCTGAGCCGTGGGACCACAACGACAGCCTGAGTGAGGAGCGCCGCGCCTACGACGCTTACCAGTCCATGCTCATGGAGCCGTGGGATGGCCCGGCGGCCATCGCCTTTACCGACGGTCGCACGCTGGGTGCCGCCCTCGACCGTAACGGCCTGCGTCCCGCCCGCTACTATGTGACGCGCGACGGTCGCTTTATGCTGGCAAGCGAGGTGGGCACCATCGAGGTGAGCCCCGAGAACATCCTGACGAGCGGCTGCCTGGGACCGGGCCAGATGCTCGAGGT
>USPH01000172.1 GCA_900556515.1 uncultured Collinsella sp. | reverse complement strand
TCGTACTCCTGGATGCGGGCGCGGCCGAGCGGCGTGTCGATGAGCGCCTTCTTCTTGGGGGCGCGACCCTTGAAGTCCTTGTACGCCTCGAACTCATAGCGCAGGCAGCACATGAGGCGGCCGCACATGCCGGAGATCTTCGAGGAGTTGAGGGGCAGGTCCTGCTCTTTCGCCATGCGGATGGAGACCGGCTCGAACTGCCCGCCGAAGCGCGTGCAGCAGAGCTCCTGGCCGCAATGCGCATAGCCGCCGACCAGGCGGGTCTCGTCGCGCACGCCGATCTGGCGCATGTCGACGCGGACGTGGAAGTGGGCGGACAGGTCCTTGACGAGCTGGCGGAAGTCCACGCGGTCCTCAGCGGCAAAGTAGAAGACGGCCTTCTCCCCGCCGAACAGGTACTCGACGCCCACAGGCTTCATGTCCAGACCGTTCTTCTCCACCAGACGGCGGAAATCGAACATGGCGTCCTCGCCGGCATCGGCCAGGTCGTCAGCGCGATCGAGGTCGGAGTCGGTAGCAATGCGCACGACGGGCTTGAGCGGGGCGGCGAGCTCCTCGGGATGCACCTCGAACGGATCGGCCGTCACGAGGCCGATCTCGGTGCCGCGCTCGGTGGTGCAGATGGCGTGATCGCCAGCGAGGATGTCCAGGTCGCGTGGATCGAACCACAGCTCGTGCGCGGCGAACGCAAATTTGACAGGTACGACTACGGGCATTGCAGTGCCTTCCTGATATCGAACAGCATGACCTCGATGGCCAGCTGGGGCGTGACGTTTCTGGCGATGCGAGCCTCGGCGCTCGAAACGGCATCGAGCGCACGGGTGACGCCGGTCACCGTGGCACGGGCGGCGATGCGCTCGACGACGTCGGAAACGTCCTCGTTCACGACGGGCTCCGACTCAGATGCGAGGCGAACCAGGGCATCGCGCAGCAGGGAGCGAACGCTCGCCAGAGCCTCCATGATACCCGAACGCTCACGGGCGTTCAGTTCGCGCTTGTTGCGGTCTTCCAGCTGCTTTAAAGCACCACGGGAGAGATAGTCCTGATTTTGCTCCAGGACCGCCTGCTGGGTCGATTTAACCTCGGCGAGCGGCGCCTTGACGGCGACGATGAGCGACTTGGCGCGACTGAGCACATCGGCCTCGTCGGCGGCGATGAGCGAGTCGATGGCACGGACCATCTGACGACGGGCGTCCTGGCGCTCGGCGCTCTTGAGGAACTCGATGCCACGCGTGGGGCTTCCCGCCACAGCGACGGCCATGCGGCAACGCGCAGGGTCCTGACCGGTGGCGCGGCTCACGGCCTGCGCAGCCACAGTGGGCGACACCAGCCGAAACGGTACGCACTGGCAGCGGCTCACGATGGTGGGCAGCATCACGTCAGCCGAGGTGCCCAACAGGATGAACATGACGCCCTCGGGCGGTTCCTCGAGCGTTTTGAGCAGCGCGTTGGCGGTGTT
The DNA here is from genome assembly GCA_900556515.1 of uncultured Collinsella sp. GTDB lineage: Bacteria > Actinomycetota > Coriobacteriia > Coriobacteriales > Coriobacteriaceae > Collinsella. The sequence goes on along the minus strand of USPH01000172.1, from coordinate 2,498 downwards.
GGCGCGCAGTTGCTCGGCACGGTCGATGATGTAGACCTTTGCCTTGGCGCGAATGGGCGCCAGGGGCACGTCATCGAGCAGCTCGCGGGTCTGCGCGATGAGGTAGCCCGTAGCGCTTTCGGGGGTGTAATAGTGCACGTCGGGATGCGTGTGCCGAGCAACGCGCACGCAGCTGTCGCACGAACCACAGCCATCCTGCTCGCACAGGAATGCCTGGGCAAGCGCCCATGCGGCGTCGAGCTTACCGGCACCGGGCGCGCCCAAGAACAGGTAGGCGTGCGATGCACGGCCGCTTGCGATGGCGTTGGCCAAAAAGTCGCGCACGCGCTGTTGGGTGTCGAGCTTGGCCAGCAGGCTTGTCTGCGCGGGGGCCATGTTACTCAGCCTCCTGGGCAAGCGCAGCGGCGACGGCATCCTGGGGGATGTCGAGACCGTACGCACGAACCAGCTCGACCGTCTGCGCGAAGACGTCTGCGATCGACGCAGTGGCGTCGATGAGCTTCACGCGGTCTGGCTCCTCGGCAGCAATGGAACAAAATCCCTGATAAACGCGCTCCTGGAAGGCCATGCCCTTTGCCTCCATGCGATCCGCCGCACCGCGGGCCGCCATGCGCAGCGCCGCCTGCTCGGGCGTGATGTGATAGACGAGCGTGAGCGCCGGGTGCGTACCCGCGACGGCCAGGTTGTTGGCGTCGCGTACTATCTGGCGATCGAGGCCATCGGCAAACGCCTGGTAGCAGGTCGTGGAATCGTAGAAACGGTCGCACAGGACCACCTTGCCGGCAGCGAGGGCGGGAGCTATGACCTCGTGCACCAGCTGGGCGCGTGCGGCCTCGTAGAGCAGCAGCTCGCAGGTGTCACCCATCGCCGTGTTGGCGGGGTCGAGCAGCAGAGCGCGGATCTTTTCGCTGATGGCAGTGCCGCCCGGCTCGCGCAGGCTCACAACCTGGTAGCCAGCGAGCTCGAGCGCACGGGCAAGCAGGCGCGCCAGCGTGGACTTGCCGGCACCGTCGACGCCCTCGAGCGTGATAAAGCTATGTTGAGCGGGCTCAAAAGCCATGAGCGCAGCCCCTTCCTACAAGGCGCGTAAATGCAGATATATCAACCAAGCCATGATACCCCAGCGTCCGGCGCACCCCAAATCCCACCTAGTCGCAGGCGACTACTAAGTTGCGGTGAAATAGGGAGTGGTTACAGCCCTGAGGCCGCCAAACACTCCCTATTTCACCGCAACTTATGATGGGGAGTTTTGGACGCTGGGTATAATCGTCGTATTGCATTGAAATGTGGCGAAAGGAGTGGCAATGTCTCGGTATTGCGCCTCGTGCGGCAAGCTTCTTGCAGACGACGCCAAGTTCTGCACCTCGTGCGGTGCACCCGTTGAGCAATCGGCCGCGAGCAACGAACAGCCCGCGTTTGAGCAGACCGGCTCCCTTGATACGCCTCAAACCAAGGCGGACGACCCTCTCGCCTATCGCCCCGACCCCGCCGCAAGTGCTGTGTCGGTCGAGACCACGCAGCGCATCCCTGTCGTGGGCGGTTCACCTCAGCAGCAGCCGGCACCTGCATACGCACCCGCTCAGCCACAAGCGCCCGCTCCCAAAAAGAGCGGCACCGGGCCGCTTATCGCCATTATCGTTGTGCTGGTGGCGATTATCATCGCTCTGGTCATCTTCTTTGTGATCAAACCGTTCGACAGCGCTTCCACGCAGACGACTGCCGAGGTAGCTAAGCTGCACCATGACGTCGACGACGATGACCTAAAGCCTCTCGGCGATCCCAACAGCCTGTACGACGATGATGACGATGACGACGAGGATGGCGGCGAAGCAACGCTCTCTGAGCAGAACCTCTACCGCCGACTGAGCGAATACTACGACCTGCTCGAAGATCTCGACAGCCAGGTCCGTGGCTGCGCGCAGAACTTCAACGGCAACTATCTGGAAGAGGATCGAACCACCCGTCAAAATCTCGCCGACGTCGCCGAGCGCACGGAGGACACCATCGAGCAGTATTACGACATCGTCGAGGACCTGGAGGTCCCGACGAGCTCCAAGAACTACAGCTCCTGGAAGGACATCATCGCCCTGTACGACGACCTGGATCACCGCATTGACGCAATCTGTGATGCCTGGGAGATCAGCCTGAAATACGCCAAGCCTGCGGACCACAAGAATGAGATCGTGGCGCCGCTGTCGCGCGACAACGTGGCGGGCACCAATGACAATAAGTACCGCCTAGACTTTGAGGAGCGCTATCCCGGAGCCAAACCCGTCGAAGTGAACTAAACTCCCCAACCAACAAGAAGTTGCGGTGGAATAGTTCCGGTTTTTGAGCCCTACAAGCTCAAATAAGAACTATTCCACCGCAACTCATGAGCGGGGCCGGGTGCGCGTTTGGATTCGCGCACCCGGCCCCTGTTGCTGTGGCGTGTCGCTGTTCGGCTATTTGTCGGCGGTTGCTTTCTTGGCAGTCGACTTCTTGGTCGTGGTCTTCTT
>USPH01000171.1 GCA_900556515.1 uncultured Collinsella sp. | reverse complement strand
TCTACACTTCTAGCTTCGTCGGCAGCGTCAGATGTGTATAAGAGACAGGCGCATATGAAAAGCGAACTGGGCATCCTGTACTTATCCGAGCATAACCGCGAGGTTATCGAGCGCATGCTCGCCGCCAACGAGCTCGTATTCGAGGGACTCTTCTGCGCCACGCCACACGTCTTTGTGTGTGCCGACCATCCGCTGGCGGACCACGCCAGCGTGACGCTCGAAGACCTCGAGGACTACCCATTTTTGTCCTATGAGCAGGGCAGCTACAACTCGTTTTATTATTCCGAGGAACTGACCTCGACGTTTGAGCGTCGCAAGAATATCCGCGTGCGCGATCGCGCGACACTGTTCAACCTGGCTATGGGCCTTAACGGCTACACGGTATGCTCGGGCGTGATCAGTCACGAGCTCAACGGCCCCGGCATCATCTCCATTCCGCTTGATGTAGACGAGTACATGGAGATTGGCATCATCACGCGCAAGAACACGACGCTCACGCGCTATGGGCAGGTCTATATCGACGCGATTCGTCAGCATATCTAGGCTGCTGTGCTCCGCGCGGGTCAAATCTCTTTATGGCAGTCCAGACTGATATAGGAAGCATCTATATCAAACTGTTATAAACGTATATTTTACGATGGCCATATGAGCGCTCATACTCTGTCCCAGTAAAGCAACCAATGCAAAGGGAGATATCTATGAGTGCTTTAACCACGCTGAACGCGCCGTTTCGCGCCGATATCGTCGGCAGCTTTCTTCGCCCACAGGCCGTAAAGGACGCCCGTGCCGCCTATGCTGCGGGCACACTCGACGCCGCCGGCCTTAAGGCCGTCGAGGATGAGGCCATTCGCGACCTGGTGGACAAGCAAAAGTCCGCTGGCCTGCAGGTGATTACCGATGGCGAGTTTCGCCGCGGTTACTGGCACCTCGACTTTATGTGGGGGCTCAACGGCATTGAACGCCGTACCTCGCGTACGGGCTATATGTTCCACGACGAGGAGACCACAGCCGACACCGCCGTGGTAACCGGCCCCATTAGCGGCGAGAACCATCCGTTCGTCGAGCACTTTAAATTTGTCAAGGCGCTCGAGGGGGAGGGCCAGGTCGCGCGGCAAACCATTCCGGCGCCGATCCAGACGTTCTCCGAAGTCACGCTCGACCGCTGCGACGGCCAGCAGGAGAGCCTGCGCGCTGTCTATAAGACCGATGAGGAACTTGCCGACGCCATCGCAGCCGCTTATCGCACGGTAATCGCCGACCTGTACGCAGCAGGCTGCCGCAACATCCAGTTTGATGACTGCACCTGGGGCATCTACTGCGACATCGATTTTGTCGCTAAAACCGGCATGAGCCCGGTCGACCTGCAAAAGGTAAGCGAGCTGGGCGTGGCGCTCAACAATGCCGCCATCGCGGACAAGCCCGACGATCTGGTCATCAACACGCATGTGTGCCGCGGCAACTACCACTCCACCTATGCCTTCGAGGGCGGCTATGACCCCATCGCGCCGTACCTGTTCGCAAACGAGGATGTCGATGCATTTTACCTGGAGTTCGATACGCCGCGCGCCGGCGGTTTTGAGCCGCTCAAGTACGTTGCCCCGGGCAAGAAGGTCGTGCTGGGCTTGGTAACCACCAAGGCGGCAGAGCTCGAGAACGAGGATGTTGTCGTCGAGCGCATCCGTGAAGCCGCAAAGTACGTGCCGCTCGAGAACCTGTATCTGTCGCCTCAGTGCGGCTTTGCCAGCTGCGAGATTGGCAACAAGCTGACCGAGGATGAGCAATGGGCAAAGATCGCGCTGGTCAAGCGCATTGCCGAGCGCGTTTGGAAATAGCGCTAGTGTTTGCAGGTGGCGGCGCGTGCGAGGCATAGTGTATCGCGTACAATGGTTCGGATCGTATCGTTCGGGCAGGTTATCCGATATGCCTGATCGCCCTTCCATTCGAAAGGACATCCATGTCCCAGTCCTCGACGCCCGCCGTCAGCGATGCCATCTACGACGCATCGTCGCTCGGCCGCCCGCGCATGTTCCTGCTCGGCCTACAGCACCTGTTTGCCATGTTTGGCGCCACCGTGCTGGTGCCCGTGCTCACCGGCCTCTCGGTATCGGCAACGCTTTTGTTTGCCGGCTTGGGCACGCTGCTGTTCCACTTCCTGTCGCGCGGTAAGGTGCCGGCATTTTTGGGCTCATCGTTTGCCTTTATTGCCGGTTATGCCGCAATCGCGCCCAACGGCGAGACCGAGCTTTTGCCCTACGCCTGCCTGGGCGTAGCTTGTGCCGGCCTGCTCTATCCGGTGCTGGCGGCCCTGTTCCGCGCCTTTGGCGCCAAGCGCGTTATGCGCTTCTTTCCGCCGGTGGTGACTGGCCCTATCGTCATTTCCATCGGTCTGATCCTGGCAAGCTCCGCCATTGCCAACTGCCAGACCAACTGGCTTGTGGCTGTCATTGGCGTTGCCGTTATCGTCATCTGCAACATCTGGGGCCGTGGCATGGTCAAGATCGTGCCGATTTTGCTGGGCGTTGTGGTGAGCTATGCCGTTGCGGCTGCGCTCGGTGAGGTTGATTTCTCGGGCGTTGCCGCCGCTCCGTGGGTCGGTCTGCCCATCGTGTGGGACAACACCGTGTTTGCACTCTTTGGGCCGCAGTTCGATAGCGGTCTTGCCACGACGGCCATCATCACCATCATGCCGCTGGCCTTCGCGACCATGATCGAGCATATCGGCGATATCTCTGCTATCGGTTCGACTTGCGAGCGCAACTACATTGCCGATCCCGGTCTGCATCGCACGCTGCTCGGCGACGGCCTTGCCACGATTCTGGCTTCGCTCTTTGGCGCTCCGGCCAACACTACGTATGGTGAGAACACCGGCGTGCTCGCCCTGACGCGCGTGTTCGACCCGCGCGTAATTCGAATTGCCGCGTGTTGCGCCATCGTGCTTTCGTTCTGCCCCAAGTTCGCGGCTGTCATTGCGGCCATGCCGGCGTGTGTGATCGGCGGTGTGTCGCTCGTGCTCTACGGCATGATCAGCGCTGTGGGCGTCCGCAACCTCATCGAGAACCAGGTCGATTTCCAGAACAACCGCAACGTGCTGGTTGCCGCGCTGGTGCTCGTGCTTTCGCTCGGCATCGCGTACAGCACCGCCGGCGCCATCGTGTTGGAGCTGGGCGGCGTGACCATTTCGCTGTCCGGCATTGCCGTGGGCTCACTGGCGGGCATTGTGCTCAACGCCATCCTGCCGGGTAACGACTTTGAGTTTGATGTCTCCGAGCTTGAGGAGGCTGCTGAGTAGCAGCTGCGTTCAGCTAAAACAAGATATGGTGCCCATGCGTATATGCGTGTGGGCACCATTTTTAATGTGTCAGTATCCAGTGGATGCCGCGGGCCATGCGTAAGTCGGTTTGGGCAAAGTGATTGCCGGGGTTGAGCTCCAGCGTTGTTGGGATGCCGCGCTCGACGAGCAACGCTTCCATCGCGCGTGTGTCGTCGAGTACATGCCGCATCATGCGGTTGGGCGTCTTGGTTTCCTTTTTGCCGAGTGATAGATAGACGGCTTGCGGGCTGCCGGCAAAAGGGGCCGTACTGGCACGGTCGACAAATTCGGGAAACCACAGCGACCCCGATGCGCTCGCCGCGCGGTCAAAGGCGTCGGTTTGCCAGAGGGACCAGAGTGCGAAGAGGCCCGCGAGCGAGTAACCGGCAATGCCGCGCCAGGTGGGCGGCTGAGGAAGCGACGACTCGACCTGGGGGATTATCTGATTCAGCAGCTCATCAAGAAAATCGGCAGCTTGGCCGCCGAAAGGCTCGGCATCGCGTACGGTCCCGTCGCATGCCCAGGGGCTCAGCTCGCGATTCCAATCGAGCCCGCCAATGGTGACGAGGGCGAATGGCGGACAGTCGAGCTCTCGGCAACACTTATAAACCTCGCTGCCGTCGCCCACGACCACGGGAAGGTGGATGAC
>USPH01000170.1 GCA_900556515.1 uncultured Collinsella sp. | reverse complement strand
GAGTTCCGCACGCAAAGAAGGCCACTTAATGTGGCCTTCGTCTTGCGCAGGACTGTTTGAAATTTTGAGGAAGCACCCGCCCTGCCGGGGCTCCCGGGTTCCCGCTTACGAGAGCGACGTTCTCAGCAACTCGTTGAAGAGCTTCGGGTTACCCTTGCCGCGGCTTGCCTTCATGCACTGGCCCACCAAAAAGCCGATGACCTTCTGGTTACCGTCACGATACTGCTGCGCCTGATCGGCACAGTTTGCAAGCACCTCGTCCACGATCGGCTGCAGCGCGCCGGCATCGCTCACCTGACGCATGCCACGCTCGTCGACGATCTTGTTGGGATTGTCGCCGGTCTGGGCCATGGCCTCAAAGACCTCGTGCGCCTGGTTGGAGCTGATGGCATCGGTCGCCAGCAGCTTGGCAAGGGCTGCCACCTGAGCCGGCGCAATGCCGGACTCGGCTAGTGAAACGCCTGCACCCTTAAGGTAGGCGATCATCTCGTTCACCAGCAAGTTTGCAACCGTCTGGGCCTCTTTGCCAGCCATACCGGCAGCGGCGGCCTCAAAGAAGTCGGCAAACTCGGGGTCGCCAGCAATCTGCTCGGCGTCGGCCGTCTTAATGCCAAAGTCGGCCTCAAAACGGGCACGCTTGGCATCGGGCAGCTCGGGGATCTCGCCACGGCAGCGGTCGATGAACTCGTCGTCCAGATCGAACGGCGCCAGGTCGGGATCGGGGAACAGGCGATAGTCGTCGGCCGTCTCCTTCACGCGCATGACCACGGTACGCTTGCGGCTGGGCTCCCAGTGGCGGGTCTCCTGGTAGATAATGCCGCCCTCCTCGAGCACCTCGGCCTGACGGCGGATCTCGTAGGCAAGGCCGTCATGCAGGCTCTTAAACGAGTTGAGGTTCTTGAGCTCGGTCTTGGTGCCCAGCTTGGTCTCGCCGCGGCGGCGCAGCGACACGTTGCCGTCGCAGCGCATGGAACCCTTCTCCATGGAGCAGTCCGAAATGCCCAGCGTCACAAAGATGCGACGGAGCTTCTCCATAAACAGGCGAGCCTCCTCGGGCGTGCGCAGGTCGGGCTCGGTGACAAGCTCAATCAGCGGCGTGCCGCAGCGGTTGTAGTCGACGAGCGACTCGGCCGCGGCGGTAATGCGACCCTCGGCGCCACCCACGTGAACCATCTTGGCGGCATCCTCCTCCATATGGATACGCAAGATGCGGATAGGCACCGTGTAGGAACCGTCCTCGCGACGCTCGGGCATCTGCAGGTTGGACGCGTCATAGCTGGCTAGGTGGCCGGCGCGCTGATTGCCTTCGCGCATGGTCGACGTCATGGACGTGGACAGGCCCTCGGCGTTGGCCGAAGCGCTCGCCAGACTCTGGGCCTCGGCCTCGCCAAACGCGCAGTCGGGGCGCTCGGCGGCACCGCGACCGGTCACGTCCAGGTCCAGGTGACCGTACATGGCAAAGGCAACCGGGCCCTGCGTGGTCTGAAAGTTCTTGGCCATATCGGGATAGAAGTAGTGCTTGCGGTAGAACATCGAGTGGCGCTGGATCTCGCAGTTGGTGGCGAGACCGGCCTTGACGATGCTCTCGATGGCGCGCTTGTTGGGCACCGGCAGGGCGCCGGGCAGACCCAGGCACACCGGGCACACATTGGCGTTGGGCTCGTCATCGTGACTGAGCTTGCAGTTGCAGAACATCTTGGTATCGAGTGCGGTGAGCTCGGTATGGATCTCCAGGCCGATCACGGCCTCCCAATCCTGCAGGACCTCGGAAAGTTCCTTCATTACAGCTCGCCTCCCTTCCCGGCAAAATCGGGCGCGACGGAAAGCGCGGGCGCACCCGTGGCGGCATCGGCAAAGCCACGCTCCAGGGCGCGGGCAAACGTGAGCAGCTGACGGTCCTTAAAGGCCGGACCCACCAGCTGGGCAGAAACGGGCAGCTTGCTATCCTCGCCCAGGCCCAGCGGCACCGAGATGCCGCCGTTGCCGCAAATGTTGAGCGAGATGGTGTACAGGTCGGAGAGGTACATCTGCGTGGGGTCGCTGATCTCGCCAAACTTAAAGGCCGTGCGCGGCGAGGCGGGCATGAGGATGGTGTCCACCTTGGCATACGCGGCGTCGTAGTCCTGCGTGATGAGCGTGCGGGCCTTTTGCGCGGCGTAGTAGTACTTGTCGTACACGCCCGAGCTCAGTAGGTAGGCGCCGAGCATCTGACGGCGCTTGGCCTCGGCGCCAAAGCCGTGGGCGCGCGAGAGCGAGCTCTGGTCGGACAGGTTGGCGCAGCCCTCCTCCTGATAGCCGTAGCGAATGCCGTCGAAACGTGCCAGGTTGGAGAACGCCTCGGCCGGGCCGATGACGTAATAGGCGGCGATAGCGGCATCCAGGTGCGGCAGGTCGACCTCGACCAGCTCGGCGCCCTGGTTCTGCAGCTCCTGGGCGGCGCGCTGAACAGCGGCCTTGACCTCGGGCGTCAGGCCCTCGGCCTCCATAAACGCGGGGATGATGCCCACGCGCTTGCCCTCGATGCTGTCGTTGAGATGCTCGGTAAAGTCGACGGCGCAATCCTGGCTGGTGCAGTCGTACGGATCGTGGCCCGCGCCGGTAAGCGCGTTCATGGCCAGCGCGACATCCTCGACCGTGCGGCCGAAGGGACCCACCTGGTCGAGCGACGAGCCAAAGGCAACCACGCCGTAACGGCTCACGGCACCATACGTGGGCTTAAAGCCCACCACGCCGCACAGCGATGCCGGCTGGCGAATGGAGCCGCCGGTGTCCGAGCCCAGCGAGAGCGCGACCTCGCCCGCGGCGACGGCTGCAGCGGAGCCGCCCGAGGAGCCGCCGGGCACGCGCTCGGTATCCCAGGGGTTGTTGGTGCGGTGGAACGCCGAGCTCTCGGTAGAGCTGCCAAAGGCAAACTCGTCCATGTTGGCCTTGCCCATGGGCAGACAGCCGGCATCGAGCATGCGCTGGACGCAGGTGGCGGTGTAGACGCTCTGGTAGTCCTCGAGCATGCGGGAAGCGCAGGTGGTGCGCGTGCCCACGAGGTTCATGTTGTCCTTAATGGCCAGCGGCACGCCCGCGAGCGGGGGCAGTGGCTTGCCTGCGGCACGGTCGGCATCCACGCGCGCAGCGGCCTCAAGCGCGAGCTCGGGCGCCACCTGCAGGAATGCCTGGACCCCGCCCTCGCGCGCCTCGATGGCGGCAAGGGAGGCCTGGGCCACCTCGGTAGCGGTAAAGTCGCCGGCGGCAACGCCCGCGGCGATCTGGGCGGCGGTAAGGGAATCGAAGCTCTGAGCCATTACTCGCTCTCCCCCTCTCCCAAAATGGACGGCACGCGGAAGTAGCGATCGCGCGCGCTGCTGGCGTTTTCGAGCGCGACGTCGAGCGGCAGGTCGCGCTCGGGCTCGCGCAGGTCATCGCCCATCACGTTGGACAGGCTTCCGATAGGATGGAACGTGGGCTCCACGTCGGGCAAGTCATATTGCAAGACGGGCTCGAGCATCTGGACGGCGTCGTTCAGGTAGGACGTCATCTGGGTGAGCTCGTCATCGGTCAGTGCGATCTTTGCGTACTCGGCGATGCCGCGCACGTCTTTCTCGCTGAGTGCCATAGGCGCTCCCTTCCGCATAACAGTTAAACCGCTCTAGTATACAAGGCAACGCCGCTTGGAGCAGGTGCTTTACCTAAATGCAGCGAAAACGTAACGAGGGCGGCGGGCTGGCAGGCTGCGGGCTGGCGATTCTACAGCGAAACCGCACCGTCCATAGCGAAAAGCGTCTCGCCCACAACGAAAACCGTCCCGCTCACAACGAAGACCGCACCGCCCGCAACGAAAAGCATCACAACATTCGACGCTTATCGCCAAAATCGAGATTTTCATCGAATGTTGTGATGGTTTGGAAGCCCCGACCACCACAAAGGTGCCTGTCCCCATTGTGGTGGTTCTGGAGAATGTCTTATGCCGAGGCCTTGGCCTTGCGGCGCTTGCGGACCTGTCTCTTATACACATCTCCGAGCCCACGAGACAT
>USPH01000169.1 GCA_900556515.1 uncultured Collinsella sp. | reverse complement strand
GGTAGCTCAGTTGGTAGAGCAGAGGACTGAAAATCCTCGTGTCAGGGGTTCGATTCCCTTCCCCGCCACCTTGAATTGACTAGGACCTCTGCAAAGGGGTCCTTTTCTTTTATGTAGGGTTCTGCGGAAAATGCGCCCCATTATTGAGCGATAGAACGGGACGCGCTTTCCGGTGCCTGCCTCCGGCGCGCGTACACACCTCGTCGCACCATTCCGAGTCCGCCCGCCCCAGACATTCCTCCCACTTTCGCGTCACTTTACAGACCGTTCGGTCGCCTGTCCGCACACGCGGGTATACTCAAAACGATACTTATCCTATGCAATACGATGCGGGTTCGACCTGCATGATCCGAAGGGGGCAGTGATGGAGAGGATACTCGGCGTTAATCTCTCTGGCTGGTTTATTCCCGAGCCTTGGGTGACCCCGTCGCTGTACGCGGCGACCGGTGCATCCAACGCGGCCGAGCTACAGGAGGCCATGGGTACCGCCGCCTATAACGAGCGCATGCGCCGCCATTACGAGACGTTTGTGAGCGAGGACGATTTTCGCCGCATGGCGCAGATCGGTCTCAATGCCGTGCGTCTGCCGGTGCCCTGGTATGCCTTTGGCTCACAGGAGTCCGATGCCTCCTACATATCGGTTGTCGATTACATCGACCGCGCGATTGAGTGGGCTGCCAAGTACGACATCCGCGTGCTGCTCGATCTGGCAACTGTGCCCGGTGGCCAGGGCGATTCCAACGATTCACCCACCACGCCGGAGGCTGTCGCCGAGTGGCATTCGTCCACCAACGGCCGTCATGTCGCACTCGACGTGCTCGAGCGCTTGGCCGATCGCTATGGCGAGGCCGAGAGCCTGCTGGGCATTGAGCTGCTGGACACGCCGCAGATGAGCGTTCGCAAGAGCCTCTTCACCATGACGGATGGCATTCCTGCTCACTACCTGCGCAATTTCTATCGCGATGCCTACGAGCTCGTCCGTTCGTATATGCCCGAGGATAAGATCGTAGTCTTCTCGTCGTCGGGGCATCCCAGCGAGTGGAAGCATTTTATGCGCGGCGCCAAGTACAAGAACGTCTACATGGACCTTCACCTGTACCATTACCGCGACGAGCATGCGCTCGACATCACGAGCCCCCGCGGGCTGACGACGGCGATTTCGCGTAACAAGCGCGAGCTTAAAGAAGCGATTTCAACTGGGTTCCCCGTGCTGGTGGGCGAATGGTCGGGCGCGGCGATCTTTGCCAACTCGTCGGTTACGCCCGAGGGCCGCAATGCCTACGAGCGCGTATTTATCGCCAATCAGCTGGCTTCGTTTGCGCCGGCTGCCGGTTGGTTCTTCCAAACGTGGAAGACCGAGAAGCGCATTGCAGCATGGGACGCCCGCGCGGCGCTCGGTACGCTCGAGCGCGGCATGATTGAATAGGTTGATATGACGCAAAACAGCGCCCATACGGGCAAACTCTATGTGGTCGGCACGCCCATCGGCAACCTGGGCGACCTGTCCCCGCGCGTTGGCGAGGCCTTTGCCGCTGCCGATGCCATTTGCTGCGAAGACACGCGTGTGACGTCAAAGTTGCTGATGCACCTGGGCATTTCCAAGCCGCTTGTCCGTTGCGACGAGAATGTGATCGCCAGCCGCGCCGCCGGCCTGGTCGACCGTCTGCTGGCGGGGGAGACCCTCGCTTTTGCCTCGGACGCCGGCATGCCGAGCGTGTCCGATCCCGGCCAGGCGCTGGTCGAGGCGGCGCGTGAGGCCGATGTGCCCGTCGAAGTTATTCCCGGGCCCTCTGCTTGCGTCACGGCGCTCGTTTCGTCCGGTATTCCCTGCGAGCATTTTTTCTTCGAGGGCTTTTTGGGCCGAAAGCACGGCGACCGCGTGCGCCGTTTGCAGCGCCTTGCCGTGGTGCCCGGCGCACTCATCTTCTACGAGTCTCCACATCGCATCGTGGAGACGCTCGAGGCCGTGGCGGAGGTCTTTCCCCAGCGTGAGGTTGCCGTCTGCCGCGAACTCACCAAGCTGCACGAGGAGGTCTTGCGCGGGCCCGCTGCCCAGCTTGCCGAGGAGCTGCGTGCTCGCGGCGAGGTAAAGGGCGAGATTGCGCTGGTCATCGCGCCGCCGAGCGAGGATGAGGAGGCCGGTATCGTGCCGGTTGGCGCCGCGGCAGCGGATCCCGACGAGGCCCTGCGCGAGGATATCCGCGCCGCGCTCGAGGAGGGGGAGCCCGCGTCTGCGGTGGCCAAGCGCCTGTCTCAGAAGTATTCGCGCCGCAAGCGCGATGTCTATGCCATGGTGCTCGATATGCAATAGATGGAGGATATCCAGCCCTTGCGCTAGAATCATCCTCTGTATGCAACGTTTTTCTGGAGGACAAACCCCATGGATCAAAGCAAGCCTTCGTTCTTTATCACGACGCCCATCTACTACGTCAATGCCGATCCGCACCTGGGCACGGCTTATTCCACCATCATCGCCGACGTTCAGGCTCGCTATCGCCGTTCCGCCGGCTATAACGTCAAATTCCTGACCGGCATGGACGAGCACGGCGAGAAGGTCGCCGAGGCCGCAGCCAAGCACAACATGACGCCGCAGGAGTGGACCGATAGCCAGGCTCCGCACTTCAAGGAGCTTTGGAGCAAGCTCGAGATTTCCAATGATGACTTCATCCGCACCACCGAGCCGCGCCAGCACCATGCCGTGCAGTACCTGTGGGAGCGCATGAAGGAGTCCGGCTACCTGTATAAGGGCAGCTACGACGGCTGGTATTGCGTGCCTGACGAGACCTACTTTACCGATACGCAGGTCCAGAAGGGCGACGAGGAGTACGGCAGCGTCGGCCAGCACCTGTGCCCCGACTGCCACCGTCCGCTTGAGCGCGTGCAGGAGGAGTCCTACTTCTTTAAGCTTTCCGCCTTCCAGGACAAGCTGCTTAAGCTCTATGACGAGCATCCCGACTTTGTCGAGCCTGCGTTCCGCATGAACGAGGTTCGCAGCTTTGTCGAGGGCGGCCTCAACGACCTTTCCGTGAGCCGTACGAGCTTTGACTGGGGCATTCAGGTCCCGTTTGACGAGGGTCACGTGACCTACGTGTGGTTCGATGCTCTGCTCAACTATATGACGGCCGTCGGCTACGGTGTCGACACCGACGAGGCGCGTGCCGAGCTGGCCTATCGCTGGCCCGCGCAGTTCCACATCGTGGGTAAGGACATCATCCGTTTCCACTGCGTCATTTGGCCCGCCATGCTCATGGCCATCGGCGAGGCCCTGCCCGAGCACGTCTTTGCCCACGGCTTCCTGACCGTGCGCAATGCCGAGACCGGCAAGGCCGAGAAGATGTCCAAGAGCCGCGGCAACGCCATTGCTCCGCAGGACGTTATCGACATGCTGGGCGTCGAGGGCTATCGCTACTACTTTATGACCGACGTCGTCCCCGGCACCGACGGTGCCATCAGCTTCGACCGCATGGAGCAGGTCTACAACGCCGACCTGGCCAACAGCTGGGGCAACCTCATTTCGCGTTCGCTCAACATGAGCGGCAAGTATTTTGACGGTTGCGCGCCCGCCAAGCCCGCATCGTTCGATGCGTTCGATAACCCGCTGGCAAAGATCGCCGATGGCCTGGTCGACCGCTACATGGCCAAGATGGACGTGCTCGATTACGGTGGAGCCAAGGACGAGGTCATGGAGCTCATCCACGCTGCCAACCACTACATCGAGGACTCCGAGCCCTGGGCACTTGCCAAGGACGAGGCCAAGGCTGACGAGCTGGCATTTGTGATCTACAACCTGCTCGAGGCCATCCGCATTGCCGCTCACCTGCTGATGCCGCTCATGCCCCAGACTTCTGCCGAGGCCCTGCGCCGTCTGTCCTGTGAGGGCGAGGCCGCGAGCGACGACCTCAAGGGCATTTGCACTTGGGGCCTGCTTGCCGGCGGTCAGCCCGTCGAGAAGGGCGATCCGCTGTTCCCGCGTCTGGCGTAGAGACCGCGCGAGCGCCATATCGGCAATTTGCTGTTTAGCTGTAAGGGCATGGCC
>USPH01000168.1 GCA_900556515.1 uncultured Collinsella sp. | reverse complement strand
TAAGAGACAGACACCATGCTTATGTGCTTTGGCGCCATTGGCCTGGTTGGTGTGCTGTGGATTGTTGCTGGCTGGTCGCTGGCCTACGGCGGCGACGGTTCCAGCCCGTTTATTGGAGGCCTTGACCAGTTGCTGTGCCTACCGGTGCTCAACCAGGTGCTGCAGGCGGCCGAGGGCAATGCCGCGGGCGGTGCCGTCTACCCTCAGATCATCAACATCGCCTTCCAGATGGCGTTTGCCATGATCACCGCCGCTATCGTTACGGGCAGTCTGGCAGGCCGCGTTAAGTTTGGTGCCATGACGGCCTTCCTGGGCATTTGGCTGCTCGTGGTCTATGCGCCGCTCGCCCACATGGTTTGGGGCGGCGATGGTTCCTTTATCGGCGACATCATCGGCGCGCTCGACTTTGCCGGCGGCGACGTGGTACACATTTCGTCCGGTCTCACGGGCCTGATTCTCTGCTTAATGCTCGGCCGTCGTCGCGGCTTTGGCATGGTGAGCTACCGTCCGCATAACGTGCCGTTTGTGGCGCTGGGCGCCGGTCTACTTTGGTTTGGTTGGTTTGGCTTTAACGGCGGCAGCGAGTTTAAGGCCGACGCCGTGGCGGCACTCGCCATCCTCAACACCGTGACGGCCAGCGCGGCGGGCATGGTCTCGTGGCTTGCCGTCGAGCGCGTGCACACCGGTCGTCCCACGCTGGTGGGCGCCAGCACCGGTCTGGTTGCGGGCCTTGTGGTGGTCACGCCGGGCGCGGGCTTTGTCGAGCCGTGGGCGGCGCTGGTCATGGGCTTGATCGTCTCTCCCGTCTGCTACCTGGCCATCAGCCATCTTAAGACCAAGTTTGGCTACGACGATGCGCTCGACGCGTTCGGTTGCCACGGCATCGGCGGCATTTTGGGTGGCGTGCTCACAGGCCTGTTCTGCGTGCCGGAGCTTTCGTGGACCGGTAAGGGCGGCCTGTTCTACACGGGCGACGTGTCACTGCTCGTCTCGCAGATTCTGGGTATTGTGGTGACGGTCGTTATCGTGCTGGTGCTCGACTTGGTGATCGCTGCGGTGGTCAAGGCGCTGTTCCGTGGCAGCCTGCGCGTGGACGAGGCCGACGAGGCGCTGGGCTTGGATGCGAGTCAGCACGGCGAGAGCGCATATCCTTCCTTCTCCGGACTCGATTAGCAGCTTCCCCAAGCACCGCACCTCGGCCTTCAATCGTCGTTTGCGTACCTTAAGTACGCGGCACTCCTCTTTCAGGCCGATCTGCGGCACTTGGGAAACCTGCTAAGACCTGTTAGTTGCACTTTTTTGATCTGCAAGGTTGGTTTGTGGCACTTGGGAAACCCGTGCCACGCAAATGGCAATTCATTTCTTTGATAAAGAGAGGAATTCACTATGAAGAAAATTACGGCGATCGTTCGTGCTGAGAAGCTTGAGGTTCTTAAAGACGCGCTGTTTGCTGCCGATGTTCGTGGCATGACTATCAACCAAGTGCAGGGCTGCGGCGCGCAGCATGGCTGGAAGGAATACGTACGCGGCAACGAGTTGCTTGTCAATACGATTCCTAAGGTGCAGTTCACCCTCATCTGCGCCGATGAGCACGTTGACGGAATTGTCGACATCATCTGCAACGCCGCCCGTACCGGCGCCGTCGGAGACGGCAAGATTTGGGTCGAGCCGGTCGAAGAAGTCATCCGCATCCGTACCGGCGAACACGGCCCCGCCGCGGTGTAGGGCCGACCGTCTGTCATCTGCAACGTTAAAATACTGCAGTGAGGCATAAGGCTTGTGTTGCGGATGGACGGATTATGGGTCGCAATAAATATCCCGAGGAGACGGTCGCGAAGATTCTCGACGCGGCACTGGAGCTATTCTGTGCACAGGGTTATGAGGGGACGAGCATTCAAGATATCGTTGACCGTCTCGATGGCATGACCAAGGGCGCTGTCTATCATCACTTCAAGAGCAAAGAAGAGATTTTCAACGCCGCGTTTGATCGGGCGATGACTCCGATTGTTGAGCACCGTCGCTCGATGCTTGGCGTCGGTAATATGACCGGCGCCCAAAAGCTAAAAAGGCTTTACGCTCCCGAGTCCGTTGTTCCGCAAATTGAGCTATGGGCACGTATGCGTCCTGCAGCAGATCCGGTAAAAAGCTCGCGTCTACTGGCGATGCAGTACCAGGGCTCATTTGACGAGTCGGCCGATGGCTGTCTCTTGCCGGTGATCGAGGAGGGCATCGCCGACGGATCCATTGCGTGCGAATGCCCGCGCGAAGCGGCAGAGGCCGTATCGTTGCTGGCGAATCTCTGGTTGCTGCCACTGTTTCGTCCGCTCGAGCCCAAGGATCGAATGCTCGCTCGCGCTCAATGTTTGGCGCAGATGGCCGCCGCGGTGGGACTCGATTTGGGTGAGGAAGTGCTCCAGACAACGGCACGGATTTGGGATGTATGGGACCGTGCCGGGTGGTAATATAGATACCAACGGTATGTAATTGATTTGTGAGGGCAGCTCCGGCTGCCCTTTTCAGGTCGATAAATACATACTAGCGGTATGTATGGGGGGGCGGACTTATGGCTGGGCTGAGAGACGTCGGCGTCTCGTTGAAATCAAAAACAGTGCGGTCAATCAGGCTCGCGGAACTTCTGGTTGCGCAGCTGTGCACGTATTCGATGCTGTCGGCGCTGTGCTTTGCGTATCCACTTTACTTGTTCGATTGCAGTGGATCGTCAACGTTATATGGCGTCGTCGTGGCGATAGCGTTCATACCCGGCGTACTTGCAACTCCGGTTGGCGGAATCTTGGCGGATAGGGGAAGACATCGCGAGGTCCTCGTGGCCCTCGGCATTGCTCTGATGGCTGCATCACTGCTGTCTATCCCCATGAAGCACTCATTGCCTCTTGCGGTCGTCGTAGTTGCGATACTTTGTGTTCAATATGGCGTTCAATCGCTGCTGAAGCCAATGCTCCAAATGGAGACGGTGCGCATGGCGGGTGAAAAGAAGGTTGAGTGGGCCACTGCATTGGTTTCGCAGGTGACCATGGTGAGCAATATCTTGGGTCCTGTGGTCGGGACGGCAGTCTATGGGTGCTTTGGCATCGATGCTCTTTGCACAACCGCGTCGGTGGCGTTTGCGATGTCAGCTCTGTTGTTTGGGGGCGCACTCAAGCAAAATGCCTCATCTGAAACGATGAGAGACGGCGCAACTCGCACGACATGCCGAAACGATTTTCGGGAGTCAATTCGGTATCTGTTGCAAAATGCATCATTGGTCGCTGTGATTTTGCTTGCGGCCGTTTTGAACCTTGCGTTGGTTGGGCTGACGATTGGCGCTCCCATTATTGTTACAAAGCATCTCGGCATGCAATCGTCCTGCGTTGGGATAGTTGAGGTTACTATGGGCTTGGGTGGTCTTGCCGGCAGTGGCATGGTCGGCATTTGGCCGCATCGCTTTTCTTTCAATGGCATATGTCGATATGTTGCGATGATCTGTTTTGGAGTCGCACCGATTATTGTTACGCTGCTGTTCGGCGCAGATGCATGCGTGTTCACCGTGTTTGCGGTTGGTTCGGCATGGGTCATGGTGTGGGCAAGCATTGCGTCGGTTGAAATCATCGCGTTTGTTCAGCGGGCAGCGCCGACTGAGCTCTGCGGAAAAGTGCTTTCGGTCGTTTACATGGTCCTTTCCTGCGCAACACCTATCGGCCAATTGGCGTACGGGGTTGCATATGATCGATGGACACCGGCGATTGTATTCGCAGCTATGTTGGCGGTGCTGACGTTGACGACGGCGCTGTTTTATCGGCTGAAAAATCGCTTGCGGCGATTGCCTTAACGCGCTGGGGCACCGTGAATTTGTGAAGGCGGTGGTACGCCGCGCCGGGACGGCATTGTTTGGACATGCCTCTCCTTCGTCTACAATATCGTGCAGACGAAGGAGAGGCATGCCCATGATCAAGATGTTTGCGAGTGACTTAGACGGAACGCTGCTGAATGCCCTACACGCTGTCTCTTATACACATCTGACGCTGCCGACGAAGCTAGAAGTGTAGAT
>USPH01000167.1 GCA_900556515.1 uncultured Collinsella sp. | reverse complement strand
AAGCCGCAGCCGACGCTGGCGTGGCGGGCGAGCTCGCCGACGCACAACCACTCGCGGGCCTGACCTTCGTGCTTACCGGCACGCTTGTCAATCGCACGCGCGACGAGGCGGGCGCGGCGCTCAAGGTGCTTGGCGCCAAGGTTTCGGGCAGCGTGTCAAAGAAGACGAGCTATCTGGTCGCCGGCCCCAAAGCGGGCTCAAAGCTCACCAAGGCCGAGCAGCTGGGTGTGCCCGTGTTGGATGAGGCGGCACTTGAACAGATTTTGGCGACGGGTAGGGTCCCGGAGGCATAATGATTTGTTGAGGAACTGCGCAGAGGCTCAGTTCCTCAACATCTCCTTATAGTGTTTGCCTGTTCAATTTCGATATCGTTTCCCTCGTATGATCCAGATGCGTCTACCGACTCAAAGCGTGAGTAGGAAACTCTTGTCCCAACTTTGATTTGGGAAAGCTTGTCTTTGATTCGGCCAGATGAGGGGAATGTAATCCGGGTTTGCTTTCCAGCGTCGGTGTAGCGGGGACTGTTGTCTGTTTGGATTACGAGTTCCGTTCCCTCAATAGAATGAACGCTGCCGGCTCCAAAGACAAGGTAATCATCTCCTCCGCTATAGCGGGCTCTATCTGTGCATGAAGAAACGGATGCAAACATAGCGAAAATCACCAATATCGTAACCAGGGCAAAGGCCGTGGTGCCATAGCATTTTGATGGTGCCGTCCGGTCTACCAAAAGACTGTTCCGTTCAATTTGACCATATTGGGCGTTGCATAGTTAATCGCTCGGGGATAAGTGTTCCATCCGTCGAATACTTCGAGCCACTGCAGTTCGATGCCAGAGCTTCCATTATGCCCAGTAAAATAGCCAGTTACCGTGACTGTATGACCTGATAGCTCGACGGATCCTTCACTGTTTCGGCTGTTGATCCACATATGATACAAGCCGATATTCCCTTGATCGATAGTTGCTCTGTACTGAGCGAATTGAGGCTGATAACCGAAAAATTGAGTATTAAGTGCTCTACCCTTTTGAGCGGCAAGACTTTTAAACGGAACAATTCCATCTGGGATGATCGTGCTTCCGTACTCGACGCCCTGATCATTGGTCTTATACGTTGTTGTGCCAGTGACGTTCCATATTTCTTTATAATAATCGGGATTAAATTGATTAGCGTTTGAACTGGTGAGACCGTAATGCATTGATACAGCGTACAAGGCAGAAACGACGCATGCATACTTATTAGTGCGGGCTTCAACTAATGATTCCGAGACTCCTCGGAACGGTATTCCGTTTAAATCGTCTATTTGGAAATGCAACATCAAGTCATCTTCATTGATAATGACTGCATCCCATGAAGTTGGGTTATTGCTTTGAGGTGCTATACCCTTTTCGGTGACAATTGGGACAGACCGTATATTGTTATAGTTGGTTACACAGTCTCTAGTTCCTGGCACCAAAGTTCCATATTCAATATCGTTGTACGAAATTAGTACGGTTGGGTTTGTGGCCTGTTGGCCGGAATAAGTTGAAATGGCGTTTGATAGAGAAGCTGAAATCGGAAGAATGGTATCGCCGAGGGTTATCTCCTTCAGAAGCCCAGGATATGATGCGTCAAGTATTAAATAACCGTAAGGGCTTCCTTCCCTTGTGACACTGATTTCATAGCCACAGATAAGGCCGATTTGTTGGCATACGGGAACGATTTGCTCGATCTCTAAGTTCGCGGATCCGTCGACGATGGGCAACAGGGAAAGCGCGTAGTCTTGTGCTAGGTCTGATGTAAAAGCGACGGATGAGTTTGAGTCGGCAGCGAATACTCTTGTTGGGCGTGACGCGGATAAGCCGATGATCGAGGCTAGGCCGAGAAGAAACGAGCGACGTGATTGAACTCTGGGCATAATGTCTCCTGCCTATGGGGGGCAATATGCTGTCATTTTATTTGCTACATAATACAATCTAATTCGGATTAAGGTAAATGGATGGAATTGCTCGATAAATGGTAGTGATTAGCGGACCGGTATCGCGATCCTCGTCACATACGCCCCCGGGTCGTCGCTGATGATGTCGTCGATCAGGGCGATCTCGCGCGAGGGACCGGCGGGTGTCAGGTTGCGCTCGCGCATATAGCTGAGCAGCTGCTCATAGCGTGGGGTTGCTTGCCCGTGCGTGCCGCGAAAGCTAATGGTCAGGCAGCGCGCGGCGGGTCGCGTCTCGAGGTCGCCCACGTAATCATCGGTGTCATCGAGCAGCAAAAAGACCTCGTCGTAGCCATCAAAGTCGCCGGCGGCGAGGCGCTCGGCGCTAATCCCAACGCCCAAGTTGCCCAGAAAGACAAAGGTCTCGTGCTGGCCCTTCTGCAGCTGACGAATCTGCCACTCCAGCGCATAGGCGTCGGTAGGCTTGACGCGTTCGCGCAATACGGCGCAGCGAAGCTCGGGCGCATCGATTGCGCAAATGGTATCGAGCTCGGTGTTCAGGGCATTGTGAAGCAGGGCAAGCCGGTTGTCGATCTTGCGCGACACGCGCTCCAGCTCGCGGCGCTTGCGCTCGATGAGCTCCTGCTGCTGAGCCAGCTGCCGCTGCATAAGGTTCACGTCGCGCGTGGTCACAAACTCACGGATTAGCGCGAGCGGCAAGTCGAGAACACGCAGGTGGCTGATGGTGTTGAGAGTGGAGAGCTGCCGCGATCCGTAGTAGCGGTACCCACTCGCCGGATCGATGTGTGCCGGGTCCAGCAAGCCCATCTGCTCGTAATGGCGCAACGTGCCCACGCTTAGGTTAAACAAGCGCGCCACCTCGCCAATGCGGAGCAGACCCTCGGTATGTTCAGTTGGCGAGTCGGTCATGGCGCCGCTCCTTTCAATGGACGGGGAAGGGGCGCCGAGGTCGTACGACGCAAACGATCCTCTACGCCATCAGCTTGTCAAAAGCTCCGCGGCGGTTGAGTACGGTAAATGCCATCACGCAAATGACTGCCGACAAAATCGATCCGCACGGCGAGGCGATGCCCATGGGAAACAGCGTGTTGGAATAGGCGTTCGACAGCAGCCACGCGCCCGGCACGCGAATGAGCGCCACGGCCAGCACGTTGTGCGCAAAGCCGATGTAGCTCTTGCCGTACGCAGCGAAAAAGCCGCTAAAGCAAATGTGGATGCCGGCAAAGATTGCGTCGAAAATGTAGCTGCGCATATAGCCGGTACCGGCCGCGACCACTGCAGCGTCCTTGGCAAAAAAGCCGATAAACGCCGGCGCCACCAGCCACATCAGCGCTGTGATCAGGCAGCCATACACTACCGAGATGGTCATGGCATCTTTGAGTACCTGACGTGCACGATCGCCCTTGCCTGCGCCGGCGTTTTGCGCCGTGAGTGCGCTGACGGTGGCGCCCATGGAGCTCGGCACAATGAACAAGAAGCTGATCATCTTCTCGACCAGGCCCACGGCGGCGGCGTCGACGAGTCCTCGGTGGTTGGCGATGACGGTGATAAACATAAACGCCACCTGGATGCAGCCGTCCTGCACGGCCACGGGCACGCCGATCTTAAGAATGCTGCCGAGCACCTCGGGCTGGGGGCGCAGGTCGCTGCGCTTAACGTGGATGTTCGTGCGGCGGCTCTTGAGCCACACGAGCGCGAGGGCAACGCTGGCCGTCTGGGCGGTCACCGTGCCGAGCGCCGCGCCCACGGGGCCGAGCCCCATGTGGCCGATAAACAGAAAATCGAGCGCGATATTAATGATGCATGCCACGCCAATCACGTACATGGGCGAGCGCGAATCGCCCAGGCCGCGAAAGATGGCCGAAAGAATGTTGTACGCGGCGATAAAGGGAATGCCGACAAAGCAGATGCGCAGGTAGGCGGCGGTTCCTTCGACTGCCTCGGCCGGCGTGCCAATGAGTGCCACGATCTGCGGGCACAGCGCGAGCAGGACAGCGGCCAGCACCACCGAGACACCCATAAAGAGCGTAATGGTGTTGCCGATGGCGGCCTCGGCGCGGTCGAAGCGGCGCGAGCCCACGGCGTGGCCGACGATCACCGTCGTTCCCATGGCC
>USPH01000166.1 GCA_900556515.1 uncultured Collinsella sp. | reverse complement strand
GCTCGGAGATGTGTATAAGAGACAGGCACTATGTGAAGCGCGTTGGACACGATCACCACTTCGAAGGACTTCTGTGCATAGGGCAGGCGGAACATATCTTGTACGGAAAAGTGCAGCTTTGCGGATTGATTGTCCCGTTTTGCTTCAAGGATCATCTGTGCAGAAGCGTCCGTAGCCTCGATATGCGCCGCTGTATTCACGATGCTCTTTGCGATAAGCCCCGTGCCGGTGGCAACCTCCAGTACGGTTTTTTCTTTCACCACCGGCCGGATCAGCCCATACATCTTCTCATACGCCGCCCGGTCGTTTCGCATGAAGCGGTCGTACCGACCGGCATTCTTGTCCCAGAAGTCCTTGCGTTCGTGCATGGCTATCGCCCCCAAAAAGTTAGAGCCATCTAACCATAACACACGAATCATGCAGTAAGATAAGGCTAACCTTATTTTCTTGGCAAAGATGCATCTCTTCGGTTTTCGCTTATAACAGCGCGAGTCAGATACTAGGCTGGAGCTGAAGAAGGAGTTTGGCGGACAGGTAGGTCGATACCGGTTCCCGGAACGGTGATCCAGCCAATTACACCAGGGCTCTAGTCATTGAGTGGGAATAGAAAATTCCTTAGTTATGGGGGTATAAATTTGATTCCCTTTAGGATAAACCCCCATGACTATATGAATTGACCTGCTGACTTCAATGAAGATTGGAGGGTAACGGCCAGGGGTGACGGCCCGGCGAGTGTTATTTTGCGAGCTAGGCGCATCGAAAGCGACCTTTCGTGGTATAAACTACTTGCCGGAAGCCGCGGCTTTCAGAGTACGGCTTACGTGTACGTTTAACCTCCGTGGGCGACGGGGTGCCGCAAGGCGTAGAATATCGCCCACCTGTAGGGGCCTGCAGCGATGCGGGCCCCGCTTCGTATGAAGGGGGCGTAACCGATGAAGATCGTATCCATCTCCCAGGACTTCTTCGACCTCGTCGATGGCGACCGCGAGCTCATGCTTAAGCACAATCGCCCCTGCATCGTGGTGGTGAGGCTGCGTTTCCGCGGGAAGCGCAGGGACTTCGCCGTGCCGCTGCGTTCCAACATCGCCCCTAACGTGCCCAAAGACCAGTACTTTGCGTTGCCACCCCGCCCCACGACGCGCCCCGGCTGCCGCCACGGCATCCACTACATCAAGATGTTCCCCATAACCAAGGCCTACCAGCGCCGCTTTAGGACCGAGGGCTCGGCCTACTATGAGACGCTCCAGCGCATTATCGACGGCAACACCAAGCGCATTGTCTCCGAGTGTCAGGCGTACCTCGACCGCTACGAGCGCGAGGGGAGGCCTCGCTTTGCCGTCGACATCGACCGTATCGTTGGTCTACTGGAAGCCAAGAAATAGGGCGCCTCAGCTCAACCCCGAGCCATGCGGAGTCGCTCCGCATTTTTGAACGCCGCGTGTGCGTCCCAAATACTTGAGAAACAAGCTGTGAAGTGCGGTGGCGCGCCCGTGCCCGCGCATAGCCGTCACCATCAACGTCTACGCGGCGTCGGCTTCAAGTGGAATTGACGCCGCTGCTGTATATGGTTTGCCTTGCTGCAAATGGCGGTATCAATGACCGCGATGCTTCTGCTTGTGCTTCAGTTTTCTCTGCTCGAAGCGCGCATCAGCCTCTTCCGCGCGGCGTCGGCTTCTTGCATGAGCTGACTCCTGCTTCATCGCTTCTCTCTGTGCCACGAGTGCCTGCTGCGCCTTTGTGCTCATCGCGGGCCGATTAAGGGCTTTCGCCGCCTCGCGAGCGCGTCGCTTGGGGTTCTTCGCGGGCTTGCTTGTTTCCGTGGACTCGTCGTCGAAGAACGAGAGCTTCTCCCATTCGCTTGTAACGAATCGCAGGATCTCCTCATCGGACGGCTCCGCGCCGAAGACGATGCGGGCGGCGTCATACCCGCCGTCCTCGACGTGCTCCGTCAGCCCGACCCAGAATTGGCCGTCGTGATATACGGTCAGGGTGGACGACACGCTGATCTGCATGGTTGGTTCCTCCTTTATGTAGATGTCCATGCAGAGAAGGGACAACCAAGGAGGCAGGTTACTGATGCGGACATCCGCACGCCCACGACTACCCGACGGGGACTGTGTTTTCATCTATGACGCGATATCAAGCGAGCATGGAAGAGTTGAAATAAGGTTTAAGACACCAATTTCTGCAAAATCGAAAAAAATAGGTGCCTTAACCGACGATTAGCGTCCTCTCTGATAAGCTAAGCAGAGGAGGCGATTTCTATGAAACTGTATCATCGCGAACAGTACTTGAAAAAGATTCGACCGTTCTACGACGATGACCTGATCAAGGTGATCACGGGTATCCGCCGCTGCGGCAAATCGTGCCTCATGTCGACGATTGCCGAAGAACTGAGAAACCGTGGTGTCGAAGACAAGGACATCATCTACCTCGACCTCGACAAGCGCGGCAACCGCTCAATTAAGACGCCTGATCAGCTGGAGGAAAAAATCGAGTCGCTTCTGGCTGACAACGACTTCAAATACCTCTTCATCGATGAGGTGCAGAACGTCCGAGACTACGAGGAGGTCGTGAACGCCTATAACTCGGATGGCGGCTTCTCGATTTTCATCACAGGCTCCAACTCGTATCTGCTGTCTGGCGAGCTGATGACCAAGCTCACGGGCCGATACGTGGAGTTCGAGATGTTCACCCTGTCCTTTTCCGAGTTTCTCGATATGAAGAGGTTCATGGGCAAGGAGGTCGGTGACGCGCGGATCGAGTTTGACGAATATCTACGGTATGGAGGGTTTCCCCGGTCCCTGGAATACGATGACCCCGAGGCGAAGGCTCGCTACATCGAGGATGTCGTAGGGCAGATCGTCGACAAGGACATCAGGTCTCGCAACAAGATCCGGAACATCGATACGTTCAACCGTGTCATGACCTACGTCATCAACAACTACGGTGCGCCGACGAGCCTCACCAACCTTCACGGCTACTTCACCAAGACAGAGCATATTGCCGTCGAGCGGCGGACAATCGCCTCCTATATCCAGATGCTCGTCGATGCCAAGGTGCTCTATAAATGCGAGAGGTTCGACCTTAAGTCCCGCAAATCGTTGCGCGGCGAGGAGAAGTACTACCTCGCGGATCCGGGTATCTATTTTGCGCGCAACGTCGATGTCCGGTTGAATTACGGGCCCTCGTTGGAAAACGCCCTGTACATCTATCTCCGCTCGAGGGGATATAAGCTATCCGTAGGCCGCATCGGGAAGCTGGAGTGCGACTTCATCGCGCGTAGACGCAACGCCTACGCCTACATCCAGGTCTCGATGACGATCGCCGATAGGGACGTGGAGGAGCGGGAGTACAGGCCGTTCGGCTACATCAGGGACGGATATCCGCGCTACCTTTTCACGCTTGACCCCCTGCTGCAGGAGAGAGACGGCGTCAGGCATCTGAACATGGTGTCGTTTATGAAAGACGACGGCGACCTAATTTGAGTGGAGGCCGGCTCCGATTCATGTCGGCATTGATTAATGCCCGCGATGCTTTTGCTTGCGCTTCAGCTTTCGCTGTTCGAAGCGCGCTTCCTGCTACCAAGGATGGAGCGTGCATTTCCGATACGCCTGCACGAGCGTGGAAATCTGGACGCATGAGCGTGGATTATCCACTCTCATTTTTTCGACATGTGCCGAGCCGGCGGCCCTAGTGTGCGCTGAGCGCGTGTGAGGACCAATCGAGCCGCCTGAATGAATAGCCATCGGGATAATCTTGCCCTGCCAGTCCATCTACAACCTGGCGTTCATCTCGCCCGTCTCGTTGTTCACTCCCGGGATGGTTGCCTCTTTGACCTCGTTGAAATCCACCAGCATCGGTACGTTTCTTTCCGTGCGTCGATTTGCCATATTTTAGCTAGCTGTTGCGGCTCCTTGTTGCGGAAATGCCGGCTGCTGCGATCGCTACGCCAACTGCGCTCAAGACGACTGCCGTTGCGCCGTTGTCGCCTGTTGCGGGCAGGACGGTCTCGGTGCTGTCTCTTATACACATCTCCGAGCCCACGAGACATGCGCAGATCTCGT
>USPH01000165.1 GCA_900556515.1 uncultured Collinsella sp. | reverse complement strand
TACGAGATCTGCGCATGTCTCGTGGGCTCGGAGATGTGTATAAGAGACAGTAAAGCACCTGATTCCGTACGGCTTCGACAAGGCTAAGGTTGACTATTCACTGCTCAACGAGCCGACCGATCACCAGGCCAAGCTCGTCCTCGTGACCGCTATCAACCCAACGCCTGCGGGCGAGGGCAAGACCACCACGACCATCGGTCTGGCCGATGGCCTGCGTCGTCGCGGCGTCAAGAGTGCCGTGGCCCTGCGCGAGCCTTCGCTCGGCCCCGTCTTTGGCGTTAAGGGCGGTGCTGCCGGCGGCGGCTGGGCTCAGGTCATCCCCATGGAGGATATCAACCTGCACTTTACCGGCGACTTCCACGCTATCGGTGCTGCCAATAACCTGCTGGCCGCAATGCTCGACAACCATATTCAGCAGGGCAATCAGCTCGGTATTGACGTTAAGCGCATCACTTGGAAGCGCGTCGTCGATATGAACGACCGTCAGCTTCGCCACGTTATCGACGGCATTGGCGGTAAGGCCCAGGGCGTGCCGCGCGAGGACGGCTTCGATATCACCGTCGCCTCCGAGGTCATGGCAATCCTGTGCCTGTCTACGAGCATCAGCGACCTCAAGGAGCGCCTGGGCGAGATCGTCGTCGGCTACAGCTTTGCCGGCGAGCCCGTCCGTGCCCGCGACCTTAAGGCCCAGGGTGCCATGGCCGCGTTGCTTAAGGACGCGCTCAAGCCCAACCTGGTGCAAACGCTCGAGGGTACGCCCGCGTTTGTCCACGGCGGTCCCTTCGCCAACATTGCCCACGGCTGCAACTCTATCATGGCCACGCGTATGGCGATGCGCTTTGGCGATGTCGCCATTACCGAGGCCGGCTTTGGTGCCGATTTGGGCGCCGAGAAATTCCTCGACATCAAGTGCCGCATGACGGGCGTTCGCCCCAGCGCCGTCGTGATCGTCGCGACCGCTCGTGCGCTGAAGTACAACGGTGGCGTCGCCAAGGCCGACCTCAACGAGGAGAACCTCGAGGCACTCAAGGCTGGCATGCCCAACCTGCTGCGTCACGTCGACAACATCCAGAACGTTTATGGTCTGCCCTGCGTGGTCGCCATCAACCGATTCCCGACGGACACCGAGGCCGAGCTTGCGCTCATCGAGTCCGAGTGCCAGAAGCTCGGCGTCAACGTTAAGCTTTCCGAGGTCTGGGCCAAGGGCGGCGAGGGCGCGCTCGACCTGGCCGATGAGGTCATGCGTCTGATTGAGCAGCCGAGCGAGCTCAAGTTTGCCTATGAGGACGGCGCTGATGTCGCTGATGCCCTCGAGGCTGTTGCCACCAAGGTCTACCGCGCCGACGGCGTTGACTTTACGCCGGCCGCCAAGCGCCAGCTCGCCGAGCTGCGCGAGAACGGCTTTGGCAACCTGCCGGTGTGCGTGGCCAAGACGCAGTACAGCTTTAGCGACAACGCCAAGGCCCTGGGCGCTCCCGAGAACTTCCGCATCACGGTGCGCGAGCTCAAGGTTTCCGCCGGTGCCCACTTTGTGGTCGCACTGACTGGCAGTGTTCTGACCATGCCGGGCCTGCCCAAGGTCCCCGCGGCCGAGAACATCGACGTCGACAACGACGGCAACATCACCGGCCTGTTCTAAGCCTGCTGTCCATAGCTGCTAGCCCGCCCCGCCGCGCCCACAAGGCCCGGCGGGGCTTTTTGATCCTTAGGCCCGCGCATGTCTTGTAGATACCGACGGGCTCCGTCCATCATAGGCTTTTGCGCGGGTAGAATGCATGGATAACTTGAGGCTCACGCGCGACGGAAAGGAATCGTTGCATGGATCAGGACAAGACAACCGTGATGGGCGGCTACGGTTCTGCGCAGGCTGGCGATAGCGCCGATGCGACCCGCGTTGTTCCCAACCCCGGTTATACCGACCCCGCCGCGACGCAGCCTTCTGCCGAGCCCACCCGGGTTATGGGCTATGGTGACACGACGCAGGATTCTTACGCTGCATCTTCGCAAGGCCCCTATAGCAACGCAGCTCCGGACCCGTTTGATTACGCGCCGCAGGATTCTTATGCCGCCTCGACGCCGAATCCCTATGATGACCTGCCGCAGAATCCCATTCCGCAGCCTCAGCAGACGACGTATATGCCTCGCACGGCGCAGCCTCGCTACGAGTCGCGCCAGCCGTATCGCGAGTACCCCAAGTCGATTCCGCAATATGGCGAGGACGAGGAGAAGAAGCCGTCGCGTTCGTCGAGCGTGATCAAGAAGATCCTCATCGTGCTGGCGATCTTCTTTGCGCTGTCGGTTGTGTTTGCCATCGTGTCGGGCATGCTCAACAAGCGAGGGAGTTCAACGGCCGATGCCACTGCCGAGCAAACTGAGTCCGCCTCGTCTAGCGCCGTCGATCTGAGCGATATCCCGGGGCAGTACTGGTCCAACGCCAAGAAGATCCTCAAGTCGCGCGGCGCCGATCTTTCGAATGCCGTGGTCCTGACTGATGATGGCTCAACGCCCGTCGTCGATGCCAACTGGGTCGTTACTTCTGCCTACTATGACGACAACGGCAACCCCGAAATTCAACTCACGCACAAGAACAGCTCGGGCAACTCGTCCGACGGCCAAAGCGGTACCGACAGTTCGAGCTCCAATACGCTGGAGGACTTGAGCAACAAGGCACAGGAGTTGGGAGACAAGGCGCAAGAGCTGGGCGACACGGCACAAAATCTGGGCGATACCGCGCAGAACTTGGGCGGCATGGCGACGGATGCCTGGAACGCCCTGCAAAACGGCATCTCGGGCGCGCAGGGAAACTAGCGGACGAGCGGAGCGGGGCTACAGCTGCTCGGCCGGACGCTCGGGCGAGCTAAAGCCCGAATCAAACGTGACGACGCATGAGACGTCGGGCCGGCGCTCGTGCACGATGCGCGTGACGAGCTCCAGCAGCTCCTCGTCGGATATGTCAAAGCCGTCGGGACGCACCAGGTCAAACGAAACGAACCCGTCGTGCTCGTGCAGGTCGTGGATGGAGAGCGCGGGATCGATCTGCATGACGCCGCGCTTGACCCAGCCGCGCAGGTCGTCGCCAGTGGTGGCGATGGGGTCGCAGTGCAGCGTGATATCGATGCCCATCTGGCGCTTGATGTCGTGCTCGATGGTGTCCAGAATCTCGTGGTGCTCAAATGCGTCGCCCTCGCCGGGCATCTCCACGTGGGCGCTGGCAAACTGACGACCGGGGCCGTAATCGTGCACCATCAGGTCGTGTGTGCCCAAGACCTGCGGATAGGACATGATCTTGTCGCGGATTGCCTGGACGAGCTTGGGGTCGGGCGCTTGCCCCAGCAACGGGCTGATGGCGTCGCGCACTAGGCCCATGCCGCTGATGCAGATGAAGATGCCCACACCCAGGCCTGCCCAGCCGTCGAGGTCAAAGCCTGTCGTCTGCGAAATAAGCGCCGCCACCAAGACCGAGCCCGAGGTGATGACGTCGTTTTTGGAGTCCTGTGCCGTGGCGATGAGCGTCTCCGAGTCGATGCGGTCGCCCAGCGTGCGGTTGAACGCTGCCATCCAGAGCTTAACGAGCATGGACAAGACGAGGGCGGCTAGGGAGACCAGCGTGTAGGCGGTGGGGGAGGGCTTGATGATCTTGGTGACCGACTCGAGGATCAGGTTGATGCCGACGGCGCAAACCAGGACGGCGACGAACAGACCGGCTAGGTACTCGTAGCGGCCGTGGCCATAGGGGTGGCCTTCGTCTGCCGGGCGGCTGGCAAGGCGGAACCCGAGCAGGCTCACGATGTTGCTCGAGGCGTCGGAGAGGTTATTGAAGGCGTCGGCGATGAGCGAGACAGAGCCGGCGAGCAGGCCCGCGATGCCCTTGGCCAGGCACAGGGTAATGTTGAGGCCAATGCAGATGAGGCTTGCGGCGAAGCCCGCGTTGGTGCGGCAGGAGGTATCGACCGGCTCGCCCTCGCTGCCGGGAACAAGCGTATGTACCAGCCGATTTACAAATAGCATAGCGGTCGTCCTCACAATCTGTCTCTTATACACATCTGACGCTGCCGACGAAGCTAGAAGTGTAGA